>CAZMXO010000051.1:0-7785 GCA_964570265.1 uncultured bacterium | reverse complement strand
CTTTAACAACATACAGAAGACAGCATAGAGGCGGCAGGGGTATTATGGGAGCAGGAACAAAGGAAGAGGATTTTATAGAATATGTATTTGTCGCATCCACGCATGACTATATGCTCTTTTTTACGGACAAAGGACAAGTGCACTGGATAAAAGTTTACCAAATACCCCAGGCAGGCAGGCTTTCAAGAGGCAAGGCTATTGTCAACCTTCTGCGCATTGCTCCTGATGAAAAAATTACAGCTTTCGTCAGAATTAGAGAGTTTGATGATAAACATAATCTGATAATGACAACAGAGAAGGGCATTACAAAGAAGACTAATCTCATTGCCTATAGCCATCCAAGAACGGGTGGGATAAAAGGCATAAAGCTTGATAAAGAAGATAAATTAATTTCAGTAAGGCTTACTGACGGAGAAAAGGACGTTCTTTTAGCAACAAAAGGCGGTAAGGCAATTAGATTCCCTGAAAAAGCGGTAAGAACTGTTGGAAGGGTTTCAAGAGGTGTTCGGGGTATAAGATTGAAAAAAGGGGATATTATTATTGGAATGGAAGTTGTTGAAGATGAGTCAACCGTTGTTGTCGTTACAGCCAATGGATATGGGAAACGCACGCGCTTTTCAGAGTACAGGACACAGGGACGCGGAGGTGTTGGAGTTATTAATATTCAGACTGATTCAAGAAATGGAATGGTTGAAGGATTAAGAACAGTGGCAGATAACGATGAATTGATAGTTATTACAGCTAAAGGCGTGATAATACGCCAACCTGTTAAGGAAATAAGGACCATCAAGCGTAATACAAAAGGCACCAGACTGATTCGCCTTGACAAAGGCGACCGTGTAGTAAGTATTGCAAAGGTTGCGGTGGAGGAAGAGGAAAAAGAAGTAAAAGTAGTTAAGAACAAGAAGGTATCAAGGAAATCTAAAGCAGGTAAAGGGACTAAGAAGAAAAAGTAGATGAAATTTAAAATAGCAAAAGAGGGGTTGCCCATAATAGGATTTTCCCTGTTAATCACAATTATCAGTGCTTTGTTTAATATATTCGTTAGTGCTGTTTTCCTGATCTTATTTGGTTTTTGTATTTTCTTCTTCAGAGATCCTAAAAGAGAAATTACCGAAGGAGAAAATATAGTCCTTGCGCCGGCTGATGGCAAGGTGGTGGCTATTGAGCAGATTCAGGACAGCAAAATATCCGATGAACCAGTTCAAAGAATCTCTATCTTTCTCTCGGTTTTTAATGCACATATCAATCGCGCTCCGGTTGATGGGGAGGTAATATATCTTAAATATTCAAAAGGGAAATTTCTTGACGCAAGAAATTCTAGGGCATCAGAGGTAAATGAGAATAATTTTATAGTGCTTTCGCATAAGGGAACTAAAATTGCGATAAGGCAAATAGCTGGAAAAATTGCGCGTCGCGTTGTATGTAAATGTAGCAATGGGGATAGGGTAAAAATTGGCGAACGCATAGGCATGATAAGATTTGGCTCAAGAACAGATTTGTTTCTTCCTATGAATGCAGAGATAAACTCAAAAATCGGCGACAAGGTCAAAGCAGGAATAACTATTATGGGGAAACTTTCATGAGAAAAATTCAGTTACTGCCAAATCTTCTAACAACCGCCAATTTAGTGTGCGGATTTTTGTCAATAATTTTTTCCATACAAGAAAATTTTATTATCGCAGGATGGTTAATTATTATTGCCATTATATTTGACGGGCTTGATGGCGAGGTTTCGCGTCTAACAAAAACAAGCAGTACTTTTGGATTACAATATGACTCCCTTGCTGATCTTGTATCCTTTGCTGTTGCCCCAGCTATACTTGTATATAAATTTTTTCCTGGAATTCCTACGCGTCTAGCGTTATCTCTTATTACATTGTACGTAGTTTGTGGGGCACTGAGACTAGCCAGATTTAATATTCAAATAGTAAAAACAAAGGATAAGTTCTTTGTAGGACTACCTATTCCGGCTGCAGCAGCAATAGTCACAACATTTACTATAGCGTTCCATAACTATATTGTTCAATTTCCTGTACTCAGATTTTTTCCTGTATTCATGGTAGCTATTGCATATTTAATGGTGAGTAAAGTTCGATATCCCAGTCTAAAAGAAATTGAGAGAAAAAGACCATTTCACTATCTGGTTGCTATACTCTTAATTCTTGCTTTAATAGTTATGCGTTCAGATTTTTTTATGTTTGCAATAACATTTGCTTATGTACTTTCAGGACTTACAAGAATGATCAAGCCTTTAAGAAAATTATTCGTACTCAAAGACCAATCAGGGAGAACATCCCCCTGATTTCGCCTGCGGCAAAACTTATGTATCATCCAACAAAAAAAGAGTTTATTAAAAAAACAAAAACAGGGAATCTCATTCCTGTTTACAAAGAGATCATAGCTGATACACAAACTCCTGTATCAGCATATAAACAAGTTGCGCATGGAGATAAATTTTCATTTATTCTGGAGAGCGTTGAAAGAGGAGAACAATTTGGCAGATATTCATTTATTGGTACCGATCCCGAAATAGTCTTTCAATTCAAAAATAATAAGGGAAGCCTGCTGACTAAGCATAAAGAAAAACAAGTTTCTCTTTCAGGCGGCCCATTACCATTTCTCAGACACATGATGGATAAATACCGATTTGTAACCGATGATTCCCTACCTCCATTTTGTGGCGGGGCAGTGGGATATTTCAGCTATGATATTATTAAATTCATAGAGAAACTACCAATGCATACAGCCGATGATCTCAATCTTCCGGATTGTGTGCTAATGTTCACAGACACTATAATAATTTTTGATCATCTTCTGCATAAGATGAAGATAGTCTCAAATGTATACTTAAATGATAAGATTGATCCGTCTAAGGCATACGATCAAGCTATACGAAAGATTGATAAGCTAATAGATAAATTAAATACACCTATACAAAAACATAGAAACAAAAAACAAAAGATAAAATATAAGCTAAAGTCTAATCTTACAAAGAATCAATTCACAAAAATTGTAAAGAAAGCCAAGGAATATATTAAAGCAGGCGATATCATTCAGACCGTGCTTTCACAACGGCTGGAAACTAGAATAAATGTGGACTCATTTGATATATATCGAGCTCTTCGACTAATAAATCCGTCTCCATACATGTATTATCTAAAGCTTGACAGTTTTGAAATGGCAGGGTCATCCCCTGAGATATTGGTTAAGGTAGAAAATAAGACTGTAGAAGAACGCCCGATAGCCGGGACAAGACCCAGAGGTAAAACAGAAATTGAAGATAAGGAACTTGTCAAGGAATTACTCTCTGATCCAAAAGAACTCGCAGAGCACATAATGCTTGTTGACCTTTCTCGAAACGATATTGGGCGTGTTTGTAAATGCGGCACGATCAAGGTTGGAGAACTGATGGGCGTAGAAAAATATTCTCATGTCATGCATATAGTCTCAGATGTTCAAGGTAAAATCAGGACTGATTTAGACAGCATAGATGTCTTCAAAGCTTGTTTTCCCGCGGGGACAGTCTCCGGTGCTCCAAAGATAAGAGCTATGGAACTTATTGAGGAACTTGAACCTACCAGACGCGGTCCATACGCAGGGGCAGTTGGATATTTGAGTTTTTCAGGAGATATGGACACATGCATAACAATAAGAACGGCAATTATTAAAAATAATACAGCTTATCTTCAGGCTGGAGCTGGTATTGTTGCAGATTCGATACCGGAGGAAGAATATAAAGAAACATTAAATAAGGCAAAGGTGCTCATAAAAGCAATAAGACTTGCTGAGGAGGGTTTAATTTGATTCTAATAATAGATAATTACGACTCCTTTACATTTAATCTGGTTCAGTATTTTGGAGAGCTTGGTGCTGAAATGGAGATTTTTAGGAACGACAAAATAACCGTAAAACAAATAAAAAACAAAAAAAACCTAAAAAAGATAGTCATCTCTCCAGGTCCATGCACGCCAAAAGAAGCAGGCATCTCTAAAGATGTTATCAAGTCATTTTACGAGAAAGTTCCAATACTCGGTGTGTGTCTGGGACACCAGTGCATTGGGGAAGTCTTTGGAGCGAAAGTAGTTAGATCTAAGAGACTCATGCATGGAAAAACTTCTATGATTTATCATGACAGCAACACAATATTTAAAAATATCTCCAATCCATTTGAAGCTACACGATATCACTCTCTTGAAATAGAGAAAAAATCTCTCCCTGCCTGCTTCCAGATATCTGCATGGACTGATCAAAATGAAATAATGGGAATCAGACATAAGAAATATAAAGTTGAAGGCGTTCAATTCCATCCAGAATCAATCCTCACTAAGGAAGGCAAAAAAATACTTAAAAACTTTTTAGAGCTGAAATAGGAGATAAACTGTGATTAAAGAAATGATTCAGAAGGTTGTAGACGGGTATGATCTTACAGAAGATGAGGCACGAGGGACAATGAAAGAAATTATGGATGGCAAAGCGACTGCTTCTCAAATCGCGTCTTTTATAACAGCTCTCAGAATAAAAGGCGAGACTGTGGATGAAATTACAGGATGCGCAAAGATGATGAGAGAGAAAGCGGAAAGAATTTATGTTGATAATGCCTCTGATATAGTTGGAACGGGAGGCGATAAGGCTCAGACATTTAATATTTCTACAGCTGCTGCAATCGTAGCTTCAGGAGGAGGAGTTGTTGTTGCAAAACACGGCAACAGAGCTGTATCCAGTAAATGCGGCAGCGCTGATGTAATAAAGGAGCTGGGAATAAACATAGATATCCCTCCAAAGAGAGTTGAAGAAGGCACTAATAAGATAGGACTTGGATTTCTATTCGCTCCACTCTTTCATAAAGCTATGAAATATGCTGTTCAGCCAAGAAGGGAAATAGGCATAAGGACAATTTTTAATATTTTAGGCCCGCTTACTAATCCGGCTAATGCCAGATATCAGATTCTTGGAGTTTATTCGCCGAATTTAACACAAATTCTGGCAGATGTTTTTAGAAATATGGGTGCAAAAAGAGCCTTTGTTGTATATGGAGAAGGTGGTTTTGATGAGATAAGTATTACAGGAAAGACAAGGGTTAGTGAGCTTAAAAATGGAGAGATAAAAACATATTTTATACATCCTAAAGACTTTGGTATGCCTGTTGGGAAAGAAGAGGATATTAAAGGTGGAGATGCAGACGAAAATGCAAAAATCATTATAAAAATACTAGAAGGAGAAAAAGGGACAAGGAGAGATATCGTCGTTTTAAATGCTGCTCATGTCTTTGTAGCAGCAGGAAAAGCTGAGGATATAAAAGAAGGCATCAAATTAGCTGAGGATTCTATAGCTTCAGGAAAGGCACTCAATAAACTTGAGACTTTGAAGAAAGAGACAAATAAGTAGCAAGCAGAAAAAAAGATTTGACTTTTATTTTCTTTTTGTTATTATGCAAAGGTTAGTAGGATAAGAAAAGTGGTATTGAGACGATAGTCTCTCATATTCTGTCCTCAAATGAATAAAAGGAGTTTGAAAGATGGCGACAGGCAAAGTAAAGTGGTTTAATGATGCAAAAGGTTACGGGTTCATCACCCCAGACGATGGAAGTGATGACTGTTTTGTGCATCATTCCGCTATTGAGGGCGCAGGATTTAAGTCCTTAGCTGAAAACGACGCTGTAGAGTTCGACATAGAGAAGGACGATAAAGGTCGTAATAGAGCTGGAAACGTAAAAAAGCTATAAAAAATATAGACTAATTTATAAATCCAATAGATAAACCTGTTCAGTTGAGTAAATTAATTGAGCAGGTTTTCTTTTTTTGATTTTTCGTGGTGTTTTGATGTATAAGGTAAAAACGCAAAAAAAGTTGAAAAATATCAACTTTTTATAACTAAACTATAACAAATCGAAAGGAGACGCATGAAAAGCAAGCCCAACATAGTCGTAGTTATTTCTGATACTCTTCGCGCCGCAAGCGTGGGGTGTTACGGAAACGCAGAGATACAGACTCCGAATATCGATGCGTTTGCAAAGCGAAGCGTACGTTTCACTCGCGCATATCCTGAGAGCTTGCCAACCATACCAGTGCGTCGTGCTCTGCATACTGGACGGCGTGTCTATCCATTCCGAAATTACAGTCCTGTAAAGTGGGACATTGTATATCTTCCTGGCTGGCAGGCTATAGACAACGACGAAGACACCTTGTCTGAGAACTTGGCCTCTGCTGGATACCACACTGGTTTTGTGACTGACACGATTCCCTATTTCGCTCCAGGATTCAATTTTACCCGGGGCTTTTGGCAGTGGGAGTATATCCGTGGTCAGCAGCAAGATCGTTGGAAATCACCATATGCGGTTCCTGAAGAGAGGCTCGCGCGTTATGGGAACCCTGACAAGTTTAAAAAAGAGATTCATCAACTGATTCCTATGCATCTGGCTAACACAAGCCAGATTAAAAGTGAACAAGACACATCCACCGCGCACACCTTTCAGTGGGGCATGAAGTTTCTGGAAGACAACAGAAAGGGACAGCCATTTTATCTATTGCTTGATTGCTTTGATCCACACGAGCCGTGGGAAGCTCCCGAAAAGTATTACTTGATGTATGGCGATCCCGATTACTCCGGACGTCGACTCGTGCATTGTCAGTATGGGCCGGCTGACAAGAATGGATACACTTCGGATGAAATCGCCTATGTCAAGTCACAGTATAATGGGCTCGTATCGCTCGTTGACACGTGGTTCGGCAAGTTCATCGACAGACTAGATCAACTTGGCCTTGCGGAGAACACGGTAGTCATGTTCATCTCCGACCATGGCACCAACTTCTGCGACAACCCGCGAAATATCATTGGCAAACCGGCACACGCCATGTATCCAGGCGTGATGCATCTTCCGTTCCTATTTCGCCTTCCGAATGAAGCTGGCGCAGGAACCGTACGCAACGATCTGGTTTATAACATCGACCTTACCGGGACGGTCTATGCCATCGCCGGAATCAAATCAGCCGATGGTGTAGATGGGCAAAGCCTCCTTCCCCTTATCAACGAGACAGGAGACTGGAAGACACGGGAATACCTGACATGCCGTTACAGCAATTCCGTGTGCTACATTGATGACCATACTTGGGCAATGGGCGATATCAATGGAAATCCGCAGGAGATTTTTGATCTGGAGTCCGATCCTGATTGCATGGTCAACATTCTCGAAAAAGACGGGAAAAAAAGGTGGAAACAGGCGTGGAATCGATTGGTTCATGATGCGCAGGGAGATATGCCCGACTACAGAAACATGAACCGCACAGACGCGATTGGCCAGAAATGGGAAAGATAGAAATTCCAACAAGGCGCTCCAGCGGACGCGGACAAGCCGCCCCGCTGAGCTTTGACGTTATGCAGAAAATTAAAAATTTAGTCTTTAGATATGATACTCGATAAAATAGTTGAGAATAAAATACAGGAAGTTAAGAATAGAAAAATAGAAGAACCTGTTGTTGTGCTTAAAGAGAAAATCGATACTTCTGATAAACCCAGGGATTTTGTATCAGGTATTTCAAAACATGGGAAAGAGATAATATCTCAAATGAATCTTATTGCTGAAATTAAGAAAGCATCTCCTTCTGCCGGAGTAATAAAAGAAGACTTTTCTGTAGAGAAAATTGCCGAAGCCTATAAAATGGCAAAAGTGGATGCGATTTCTGTTTTAACAGATAAAAAGTTCTTTCAAGGGGAGATAAAATATCTAAATGTAGTCAAAAATATAGTTGATGTCCCAATTTTGAGAAAAGACTTTATTGTGGATGA
>CAZMXO010000050.1:0-7844 GCA_964570265.1 uncultured bacterium | reverse complement strand
CTACTGCTCATTTAGATATAACACATCAAATTAGAGTTTTAGATCTTATAAGAAGGTTAAACAGGAAAAATGGACTTACTGTAATTGTGGTTTTACATGATCTTAATCTGGCCAGCGAATATTGCGATAAATTAATTCTTCTTAACAATGGACTTATTCATAAAATTGGTTTACCTCAAGAGGTCTTGACATATCAGATTATTGAGGATGTTTACAATACGACAGTAGTAGTTGAAAAAAATCCTATTTCTTCCAAGCCATACATACTGGTAGTTTCAGAAGAAGAAAAGGCTAAAGTCTTATGAAAGCAAAAACAATAATGATTCAGGGAACAGGTTCTTATGTTGGCAAAAGCATAATTACTGCGGCTCTTTGCAGAATATTTGTTAATGACGGCTATAAAGTAGCTCCGTTTAAGTCACAGAATATGGCATTAAATTCCTTTGTGACCAAAAACGGTGAAGAGATGGGCAGGGCTCAGGTTGTGCAGGCAGAAGCCTGTAAAACAGAGCCGTTAGTTGATATGAATCCGGTGTTACTCAAGCCGTCATCTGATGTAGGGTGTCAGGTTGTTGTCATGGGAAAGCCTGTCGGGAATATGGATAGTGTTGAATATCATAAACATAAACCAAAATTGATGGATACAGTGATAAAGGCATTTAACAGGCTTGCAGAAAAAAACGATATAATTGTAATAGAAGGAGCAGGTTCTCCTGCAGAGATTAATTTGCGGGATAATGATATTGTGAACATGAGCATTGCTGAAAAAATAGATGCCCCTGTAATCATTGTCGGCGATATCAATCTGGGCGGAGTTTTTGCATGGTTTGTCGGGACTATGGAGCTTATATCAGATAGTGAGCGAAAACGTGTTAAGGGATTTTTAATAAACAAGTTTCGCGGTGATGTAAGTCTTATGGATTCTGCAATAACGTTTTTAGAAAAAAAGACGCAGAAACCTGTTCTTGGCATTATCCCGTATTTTACTGACATAAAGATTCAGGAAGAGGATTCAGTGAGTATCGACCCTTATAAAAATGGTTCGCATGCGGGGAACAAGGATAATATAAAAATAAAGGTTATTTATCTGCCTCATATTGCCAATTTTACGGATTTTGACATGCTGGAGAAGGAACAGGGTGTAAAGCTTGAGTATATTAAGCAGTCTGACAAGCTCGAAGGCGCAGATATCATCATAATTCCCGGCAGTAAAAATACAATAGATGATTTGAGGGTTTTGAGAGAGAACGGTTTTGTATCAAAAATAAAGGAGTGTAAAAGTAGAGGAGCTTCTATAATTGGTATATGCGGCGGTTATCAAATGCTGGGTAAGGAGATTATCGACCCGTATTGTATTGAAACAAGAAAAAGAAAGATAAAAGGCATGGGTTTGCTGGATATAAATACGAAAATAGAGAAAGAGAAGCAGACCTATCAGATGACGGCACATGATAAGCTTTTCTCTTCAGGAGAAATACATGGTTATGAGATACATATGGGCAAGACAATATTAGGCAATAAGGCAAACCCAATTTTCGAGATATTTAAAAGGTCAGACAAAAAAGTTAATATAAAAGACGGTACAAAAAGTCTTGATGGGAAAGTATGGGGGACATATATTTATGGGATTTTTGACAACGATAATTTCCGAAGAGCTTTTCTGAAAAACATGAGGAAGTCGATGCAATTACCTGAAGTCAGCGAGAAAGATTTGTTTGATAAGGAAAAGGAGTACGATAAATTAGCTTCATTAATAAGAAATAGTATCGATATGAAAAAGATATATTTGATAATGGGTCTGAAGTAAACTACAGATGCCCGTTCTTCTACGCTTTCGGTGCGCTAACGGTTGAGCTCACCCGCCAAAAATGCGCAGCGTTTTTGATCGGATGAAGCGAATTGTTAGATTTTATTAAATTCTCTATAATTTTCATCTAGCAATTTTATATATCCACCCGTATGAAGAAATATAAAAACAGACTCTAATGCGAATGCTCTTTTAAAGAGAGTGCTTGAATATATATTTCTGTGTAATTTTAAGAATATATGGCAAAGAAAATAGCCTCCGAAGAACAGCATGAGAAACGTAGAACCTTGAAATAAACCAATAACAGCAAGTAAAAAAACTACACAGGGAACAATTATTTTGATCGGTGATTGCGGGCTTGTAAAAAATGCTGAAATTATAGGAAAAGTTATTGCTATCAATAACCAATAATTACGCAAGAAGAATGCTAGAATTACTAACAAAAGCATTATTGCGTAGGGAGTTATCAAACCAATATAATTTAGCAAATTCTCCCATTTTGTTGCAATTAGTGAAAATATTGTGCCACTCCGTTCGAACCCTTGAATAACTATGGCGTTCTTATTCTTAATATTTTTAATTAGTTCTTCGAAAGATTGAAATGGACAGTTAGGTATTTCTTTAATGCTTCTCGGAAAATCATATTTCTTAAGTTTTTCAGTATTCATTAACGTTTTTATCTTTGGGTCCAGATCTTCTAGAAATTTTTCCATGATTTATTCCTTTTATATATTTTTCATCTAACATAAAAATCAGTAGCTTGTGCCCGCAAAGCGAAGCGGCACAGAAATCCAGTGTAGCGATTTGTTATGTGTTTCCATCGTTTAAATTCACTTTGATAATTTCTTCGCTGTTTTTCTTTTTAAGAACTATCGTTGCGATTGACCAATTATCAATATCTCCATTACCAAATTTAATTTTTTCAATTTTTTTTTCAGCAAACAAGAAGTATCCTTTTTTTTTCAGGTCTTTCAAAAGTTCATTTAGTTGCAAACCCATTTGTGCTTTGTCGTACACCTCAACCATTCCACTTATGTCACCATAATCTATTAACTCTTGGAAAATCCCATCGATATACTTAGCATCTTTTTCATTTTCAACTTCATCATAATCGGTTCTATAGCCATGAGAATCAGAAATCATATTCAAAAGCTCTTTTCCCGAAGTTATTCTTGTCAAAAATTTAGGCTTTGATATGGTTTCCTTATTAATTGAATTATTTAGAGTTATTGTTACCCAATTCTCATGATTTAATTTTATGTACCTGAGAAGCTCTTCCGTATAAGTATCTGTCAGTTCATCTATTTCCTTGTGATGATTTCTGCATAGTAGAATTAGATTGTCATATAAATCATAATCATCAACATTAGGCTTGTGCCTTGGCCCATTTATTTTGCTACTGATTATATGACATTCTTCTCCTATATTGAATTCATCTTTATCTTTCGGTTTTGAAAATAATTCAATTTTGCATATCGAGCATCTATTCCCAGATTTACCCCAAAGATTTTTACGTGTTTTAGTTGATATTCCCATTAAAGTAATCCCGCTCTACACATAACGACTAGCTCATCGGTGGTTAGCCGTCCAGTGAAGTGCTTTGTTTGTTGTTGCTTTTTAATCTTTTCGATTTAAGGGCATGCACAATGAGAAGAAGGATTGAAATGACATTAACAACAGACCATATCTCGCGACCTAGATGAACCTTGAAAATGGGATTATATATTCCTGCCGAAATTCCAAATATCCAAATCCATGGAATCTGTCCCTTTCCGTGCGAAAAAAATGCGAGATATAAGAAACATGGACAGCACACCCATCTCAATAGCATGTAGTAACCGTAAGGGTTTGTAGGAATTAAAGCCCAGAGGAGCAGTATAATACAAAGGATTCTTATAATCAAAGAGGAGGTGCATTTGCTGGTTTGATCTATTCTATTCATAATGTCCTACATACGAAATATCGAGACATATTCCTCGGAGGATATATTGATCGCCCGGTTCCACTATGATAGCCGAGTATCCTTCATCATCTGTTTCCTCAATTAAAGCATCTGTTTCAAAGGCAGGTCGTGAGACAGAGATTACATTGGCAACAACAGCAAAGAATTCTCCATCATCCGTTGGTTGAGCAAGGACTAATTCGGCCTGTTGTAATTGACATTCAAGTAAGAAGTTCAAGTCGGGGTATGCGAATGCCTTGATTCCCAAGTAGTTATTATCGCCAATCTTTGTAATATCGAAAACGTAGCCCACGATGAGTACTGGTCGACCGTCGTTTCTTATCAATGCATTCTCAATGTCCGTCGTGTACACAAATCTGTGTCCTTTGCCAATCTTAATACCATTTTCGTCAAATCTTTCTTGCCAATCTGTGACGGCATTATAACGCTTTGCAAGAGTTAAAATCTTTTGCTGTATCTGAATAGCTTCAGTTTTCTCATTCTGGTGTTTAGAAATGAAGTACCCAGCGACCAGCAACACAATGATACCAAAGACAATGCCTGTCCAATATTCTTCAATGAAACTTTTCACCGTACCAATACCTCCTTAGTTTTAGTTCACGCCTAACAATTAATATATGAAATCCAGGTTTTCTTAACATCAAACATACCAGATTGTTATTGATTTAGTCAAATGCTCCTGCAATTCTGCAGAGGAAACTTATAGTATGTATCACGGGAAGTTTTTTAGCGGTAAAGGTAAATGCTAGCCAAGCCGGCGAATGCGATTATACCGCCGAGATAGTACATAGCCGGTGGACGGTAACCCTCCAGCCAACGTGCGAACGGTACGCTGATGAGCGGGGCTGTTGCCGCTATTGTTTGAACGACACCTGCCGGCATACTCTTCAATGCCCAAATCAAACAAGTTACACCGAGGATTGGACCAAAGATTGCGTTCAATCCCACCCAAAACCAGGGACGATCGGTAAGTGCTGTTATATCGCTTTCTGATTTGCGCTCTAGTACGAAGGACAAGTCTGTAGCGCTGCGGCGTAGTAAGAGCAGAAGCAGTCCGGCAATGAATGCTCCTCCCAACAGACGCTGAAACGAAGCCGTTAACAAGTGCAGTGTTTCCCCGGTTGCGACCATGTCGAGAATAGCCTTACGGCTGATTGTAATGCTGATGCCCTGACCAATGGCTGCAATCACTGCCCACATTAATCCTGTCAAACCGTTTTCTCGGCGTTTGTCTCCACTAATGTATGGCCACAGTCCCACAGTAATGCCGATCAAGACGAGAAAACAGAACCAGATGACCCCATGTCCGAAAGAATCGTTGAACCAATACCATGCCAATACGGTAGCAGTAAGTGCCGCAAAACTTTCTACAATTAGGGATGTTAGCGGTGCTCCTAGTCTAGGTAGAGCCTGAAACATGGCCAATCCGCCTAAGCCAAAACCTATCGCTCCTGCCACGAAGAACCATGGAAATGGCCCGCCAAATCCATTGCCAAAGATGAAGGCATAGGATCCAAGAACGGCAAGTGCGATCAGCAGACGAAAGAGATTGGCTCTCAATACGCCCAGTAATCTGATCGAACGTCTAGCACAGACAGGTGTAATACCGAAAAAGATTGCTGTCAATAAAGCGCCAACCATAAACTCCTCTCTCGTAAGACGACGTTCCGCTCATGTCCCTAGCGGAATCCATTTTTTCTTAATTTTTTAATATAAAACATACCAGATTTTTATTGATTTAGTCAAATGCTCCGATAACTTTATCTTTGCTGTAAGGAAGATATATTCTATAATAGGGTTAATATGTTAAAAACAGGACTTATTCAGATATATACCGGAGATGGGAAAGGCAAGACAACGGCAGCTATTGGTCAGGCGGTGCGCGCCAGAGGAAGGGGATTAAATGTTTGTATGATTCAGTTTCTAAAACAAGATGATAGTTCAGGAGAGCAGAGTACCCTGAGAAAGCTGGGAGTTGATATTAAGTGTTTTGGTGGGGATTATGCTTTTCGAAAGTTAACACAGAATGAAACAAACAAGGCAAGAGAATTCTTTAAGAAAATCATAGACGAGATTACCAATGAGATACAGCAAAAGCGTTATGATTTAATGATACTTGACGAAATAAATATGTTGATTAAGAAAGGTTTACTCAATAAAAAAGAAGTTGTGGAACTTATTAAAAATAAGCCCAACAATACAGAGCTTATTTTAACAGGCAGGGGAGCGGATGAGGAGATTATTGAGCTTGCTGATTTAGTGACACAGTGTGTAAAAATTAAACATCCGTATGATAAGAAAGTAAAAGCAAGAAAGGGAATTGAGTTATGAGCTTATTACTTGACAGACTTAAAAAAGGCAAGATTTTGGTGTCTGATGGCGCTATGGGTACCATGCTTCAGGAGAAAGGTCTGAAAGCAGGCGGATGTCCGGAAGAGTGGAACCTAATCCATCCGGACGAGGTTAGGGTAATTGCAGAAGCTTACTTAAAAGTCGGAAGTGATATTATAGTAACGAACACATTCGGCGGGTCAAGATTTAAACTTGCAAAGTTTGGGTTGGAAGCAAAGGTTGCCGAATTCAACAAAGTGGGTGTTAGTCTGGCTAAGAAAGCTGTCGTAGAATACGGAGGAATTGTTGCAGGCTCTGTTGGACCGACAGGAGAATTTATGCAGCCTCTGGGGCTTGTAACCGAAGATGAGATGTATGACGTGTTTCGGGAACAGGTTCTGGCGCAAATACAGGGTGGAGCAGACGCAATATGTGTGGAAACAATGACTTCTCTTGAAGAAGTTTCTATTGCTGTAAAGGTTGTAAAGGAAAACACAAATGTTTCAGCTATTGCTACAATGACATTTGATAAGGGAATACACGGATATAAAACAATGATGGGTGTAAGTATAAAAGAGGCTGTGCTTGGATTAGAAAAAGCAGGGGCGGATATTATAGGAACAAATTGCGGCAATGGCATTGAACCTATGGTAGACATTGTCAGAGAGATGAGAAAATACTCTTCTAGGCCAATTCTTGTTCAAGCCAATGCAGGTCTGCCGGAACTAATAAATGGTAAAACGTGTTTTAGGGATACTCCGAAAGATATGGCAAAAAAGGTTTCCGAACTCATAGAGGCCGGAGCGAATATCATAGGAGGATGCTGCGGTACAACGCCGGAGCATATAAGGGCTATAAGAAACGCAGTGGACAGTCATCTTCTCTAGAGATTATGGATAAAAGAGATATAAAAAATTTTACCTTAGAGGAGATTAAAAAGGTCGTTATTGAAATAGGGGAACCCGGTTATCGGGCCGGACAGATATTTCTTTGGCTCTATAAAAGAGTAGTCTGTGACTTTCAGGAAATGAGCAATCTGTCGCAGGCTTTTAGATCCGGACTGGAGCAGGATTATTACATAAGCGAATTAAGTCTTTCGGGAAAACTCAGTTCCTCTGATGGGACTGAAAAATTTTTATTTAATCTCGGCGACGGTAATTTTATAGAGACTGTACTTATATGCTCCCGAGACAGAAAAACAGTCTGTCTTTCTACTCAGGTCGGGTGTAAATTCGGGTGTGTCTTTTGCGCCAGCGGACACGGCGGTTTTATAAGAGACCTTAGTCCTTCAGAGATAATCAATCAGATATTGTTCTTAAAGCACAAGCTCAAACACGAAATAACGAATTATGTCTTTATGGGTATGGGTGAGCCTCTGGATAACTGCGATAATGTCCTGAAGGCGATTATGATAATGAATTCTAAGTCAGGACTGGATATAGGTGCCAGAAGAATAACTGTTTCAACCTGCGGTATAATTCCGGGGATAAGGCGGCTAACAGATATGGGTCTACAGGTTAATTTATCTATATCCCTTCACGCGGCAACCGATAATCTTCGGGATATACTTGTCCCGGCTAACAGACGTTATCCACTGGAAAAACTTGTTGACGCTAGCGAATATTTCTCAAAAAAAACAGGCAGGATACTTACCCTAGAGTATGTTTTAATAAAAGGCAAAAATGATTCCTTAAAAGATGAGTCCAAGCTTGAGTCCATAGCTAGAAGGTTGAAGGCAAAGGT
>CAZMXO010000049.1:0-7863 GCA_964570265.1 uncultured bacterium | reverse complement strand
TATATATTTTTCTCGCCTCATTAACCATTGCGCAGGAGATCTCTCTTGACATCATTTCCAGAATTGCTCTTGCGTTTTGATACCGCTCCATTCTTACATTGCCCTTTGTCCATGAATCGGTACCGCCTTTAAAAATAGAATAAATACCTGTTATCAATAAAGCCAGAACCAGTGTTGTAATCATGACTTCAATGAGAGTGAAGCCCAACATCCCCCTGAATCCCCCTTCAAAGGGGGAATTTTTGTCCTTTGTGTTTTTTTTACTTAACATAAAGCGTTACAAACTCCTGTATTTTGGTATCTGCTCCGTCATTACAGTAAATCAATATAGATGCATGATATAGGTTTGTCAGTGTTAAATCCTGAGTAATTGTTTGTATCCATGAAAAAGAAGAATAATCAGGATCAGAACCTGGATCAGAGAAAAACGTGTTGCTTGTTGTGGGAGTTTCTGGTTTTTCTTGCTCAATATCGCTTATTTTCTGCTGACCGAGAAATGCCATTATTGTGTGATCTCCTGCATTCTTGCTTGCCTTGAGGCCCACAGGGAACATTTGGATAAGCCCAAGAAGTCCAATTGCAAGAATAGCCATTGCAATAACAAGCTCAAGAAGGCTGAAAGCTCTATTTTTCATCTATATGTCCTCACACGACCTGTAGTATTTAATATCGAGATATATGAAGTATCATTTCTATTAATATCACTAATTTCAATTATTCTGGATGATGTTGCTCCGCCTGTAGGCTTAAAAACAATAGCAGGTATGGTTGGTTCTATTATAGTATCTGTGTCATTTGGAAATGGGATATTGACACAATTAAGTAGTGTTGTTCCCTGTGCTGGTGTCATAATTATTGTTTTCGGAAGAGCCTTCCAGTTGGTTACAGAACCTCCTTCAGGATAGTGAGAATCAGTAGCAGTTCCAGGATCCCAATAAATCTTTACCGCATATCCGACATTACTTGCATCCATATTAAAAAGAACTGCGCAATTCTTTCTCTTTGTTATTGCATGACTGCGCGCAGTGCGAAGAGCGGAAACAACGGTTTGCGCTCCGCCCTTTATCCTGGAATTCCTTGTGAACTGGACAAAAGAAGGCATAGCTGCAACCATCATAATGCCCATTATTGCGAGAACTATCATTAATTCCACCACTGTGAAACCCGACATTCTGATTTTGTTATTTGTCATTTCTAGTTTGTCTCCGTATCCCATGATGTTATATCATCGTCTCCGCCACTGTCATTGGTTTTATTTTTGCCATAAGACCAGAGATCATAACCGCGATATCTAAGCGGATTGAGATAACCAGTTGATGACGAAGTTCCAGGGGCCCTATATCTGTAGTTTTCCCCATAAGGATCAGGCGGAATATCCTTTGAAAGATACAATCCCCGCCCTTCAGTGCCTGGATCTTGTAACATTGTTTTTAAATCATCTATGTAATCGTTGTTCTCATCCCGTAAACTGCTACCTGCCCACTGCCCCGGGTATATTCCATAATCCATCTGATACATTGCCAGAGCACTTTCAAGACTGTTGATATCCGCTCTCGCTCGTATCTTCTTAGCCGAATCAATATGCTTCATAAAGTTTGGCATTACAATACCTGCAAGAAGCACAATGATTCCTATTACGACCAGAAGCTCAATAAGCGTAAAACCCTTTTTGAATTTTCCCATTTTCCCTCCTCTAAAAATTAATTGTCTCTGATACGCCCTTACTGCTTCCATCTGTTATTGTGTAACTGTTGGCTGTTGATATATATACATAGCTTCCTCCCCATGGATCAGCAGGAACCTCTTTGCTTAGATATCTCTTATCAAAAAGTTCACCAAGAGTACCTGGAAGGTTCCCGTTGTTCTCAAGATCAGCTCTAAACAAGTCAACGCTTTTTCTCAAAAGCACCACATCTGCAGTTGCCTTTCCAATCTTGGACTTCTCAAGCCCTTTAAAATAATTGGGAACTATTATTGAAGCAAGCAGGACAATAATTGCCACCACAACCATTAACTCAATAAGTGTAAATCCCTTTTTAAACTTCATTTTTTTTAACTTCATTTCCACCTCCCTTTCGTCCACTATATTACTATGGAGCAATATTTATGCCAACATTAAAACATCCCCCTTAATCCCCCTTCAAAGGGGGACTCTTTGTGCCTTCTTCATAGTGTTTCTTTTCTCTCAATATGTGCGGTTTTTCTCACACTGGCAGACTAATAGTAAAACTTGTTCCTTTTCCCTCTTCGGACTGAACAGAGATATCTCCATTAATGCTTTTTATTAATGACCTGCAGATGTAAAGACCAAGTCCTGTTCCCTTTCCCTGATCTTTTGTCGAAAAAAACGGAGTAAATATTTTCTGCAAATTTTCAGGCGCAATACCGCAGCCTGTGTCAGTGAACACAATCTCTATAACATCAGATTCTTTCACATCTGTTGTTATAGTAAGTAGGGGCGAACGGCCGTTCGCCCCCCTTACTTTGTTTCCTTCCATAGATTGATAAGCGTTGTCAATTATATTTAAAAATATCTGTTTCATCTGATCCGGATTGGCTTTTATCTTTGGCAGTCTTACAGCATATTTTTTTCGTAAGGGCGAACGACCGTTCGCCCTTATAGATTCAAAAGACATTACTGCATCGTCAAGCACCTCATTAACATCAATCATACTCATATCCTTATCTTTGGATACTGAAATTCTGGAAAACTGAAGTAAATCAGTAACAAGTTTATTAATGCGATCTGTTTCCTGGAAAAGAATTCCAATCTGTTCCGACACCTCAGAACTCGGCTTCTTAAAGGCATTCTTGAGAAAAAACGCTACATTATTAATAATTGCCAGAGGATTCTTGATTTCATGCGCAAGTTTCGCCGATATTTCTCCCATAGAGGAGAGCTTGTTCCGCTCTATAAGTTCAAACTCTGTATCAAGCAATTCTATATTGAGCTTCTTTAGCTCCGATGTCCTATCTTCTACCTTTTTTTTCATCTCCTGAGACCATTTCTTAAGTTGTTCCCTTGAAGTAACAAGGGGTTGAAGACCATTGCTGGAGGCTGCGGGATGCAGGCTACTCTCTTGAACAGCACAGCCTTGAACAGGGGGTTTAAACCCCCTGTTCAGGACTATGGATATTGGCTGAATGATAATTTTTAAGAAGAAAACAAATGCAACAAACCCTAAAGAAAAAAAGATAATTGCAATAAAAAAATCCCTATGCTGAAGAAGAGGAGACTTCCACACATTGATGGCAACGTACACAAGAAAAATGGCTAAAATTGTTAATATAAATAGATATGTAAGCCGCGAAAACAGAGAAAGGACTTTATCTTTTAATTCCATATAATTTCATCTTCTCATAGAAATGTCGCCTGCTTATACCAGCTCTTTTTGAAGCAAGTGATATATTCCCACTTGCTTTTTTTAATATATTGATTAAAAAATCCCTTTCGAATGTGATTCGCGCTTCGTGAAAATTTTCTCCTGCAATTGTAGGAGCAGGCGCAAGCCCTGCCCCTGCAAAAATATATTCCGGCAAATCCTCGGGAAGAATACAATTCCCTTCCCGCAATGCTACCGCGCGTTCAATTACGTTTTCCAGTTCTCTAACATTGCCAGGCCAGTCAAAATTTATGAGTAAATTCATTGCTTCAGAGGAAATCCGTTTAGACGCTAAAAAGTGCTTTACCAAAAGAGTTATATCGTCTTTCCTTTCTCTGAGTGGAGGCAGATCAATGGCAATTACATTTATTCGATAATATAAATCTTCTCTAAACAGTCGCTCTTTTATCAGATCTTCCAAATTCTTATTAGTTGCGCTTATAATTCTCACATCAACTTTAATTTCCCGAGTTCCTCCAACTCCCCTAAATTCTCCGTCTTGAAGAACGCGTAATAATTTCATCTGCGTAGTCGAAGAAAGATCTCCTATTTCATCAAGAAAAACAGTCCCTTTATCAGCTGTCTCAAATATTCCTTTTCTACTGCTTATAGCGCCTGTAAATGCACCTTTCTCATGCCCGAACAATTCACTTTCTAACAGATTCTCAGGCAAAGCTCCGCAATTTATAGCTAGAAACTTGTTTTTCTTACGCGGACTATTATAGTGAATCGCATTAGCTATCAGTTCCTTACCTGTTCCACTCTCTCCTCTTATTAGTATAGCAGCATTGGCTTTAGAAACCTTTTGTACAAATTGATATACTTCCTGCATTTTTTTATTATTTCCTACTAGACCTTTAAGGCGAAATTTTTCTTTCAGCTGATCATGCAAATATAAATTTTCGCTTACCAGCTTTTCGTGTTCTATCGCTCTACGCGCAGAGAAAAGAATCTCCTCCGGCATATATGGTTTCCTGATGTAATCATAGGCTCCAAGTTTTACCGCATCAATTGCCGAATCCACCGTAGCATGCCCTGTAACAATTATGACAGGTATTTCCTTGTTCTTTTTTCTCACAGTTGCCAACATAGTCATTCCATCAACACAAGGCATCTTTATGTCAGTGATTATTAAATTGAATTGCTGCTCGGTGTCTAAAATTCGTATGGCTTCTTTTCCATCTCCGCATACTTTGACATCATATCCCTGCTGATGAAGGATACCGGAAAGCGCTTTCTGCATATTTAGTTCATCATCTACAACCAGAATTCTCGGATTCATAATAATCTTATTGTAGGAGCGTGACGGCTTGCCTCCGCCCGCAAAGAGTTATCCAATCGCTGTAGCCAGTTTAATTAAGGGTAAAAATAACGCAATAACTATAAAACCTACAATAACCCCCATAAATATAATCATAATTGGCTCTATTATACTTGTCAAAGCCTCTACTGCGGCATCTACTTCTTGGTCATACGTATCGGCCACTTTAAACAACATCTTATCCAATGCTCCTGTTTCTTCACCAACATCCACCATATTGGTAACCAACGGAGGAAATATTCCACTTGCTTGAAGTGGCCCTGCTATTGATTCTCCTTCTCTGATACTGTCACGAACAGATACCATTGCTTGAGCTACTACTTCATTACCTGATGTATCCTTTATAATGGTAAGTGCCTGAAGTATTGGAACTCCGCTTCCGATCAGAGTTGCAAATGTTCTTGCAAATCTACCGATAGCTGTTTTTTTTGTCAAAGGACCAACAATAGGGATATACAACTTGAGTTTATCCGAATAATACTCCCCTTTTTTCGTTTTTCTAATAAGCTTGTATATTATATATAATCCAATTAATGCTCCCAAAATAGTAAGAATATTTTTCCAGTCTTTGAAAACATCTGACATTTTTAACAGAAAAACAGTAGCGCCTGGTAATGTCGTATCGAAATCCTCAAACATTTTTTTAAAGGTTGGGATAACTACTATGATCAAAAAAGTAAGTATTCCTACAGCTGCAAAAGTAACAAGTATAGGATAAACCATAGCAGATTTAATCTTTCTTTTTAATGCCTCCTCTTTCTCTGAAAACTCAGCCAGTCTTTCTAAAACCGCCTCTAAAATTCCGCCAATTTCACCAGCTTTTATCATATTAATAAAAAGTTTTGAAAAACTTTTTGGATGTTTGGTAACTGCGTCCGAAAATGTGGAGCCTCCCTCAATGTCTGCAGATATCTCTGAGAGAGTTTCTTGCACAATACCAGGCTTAGCCTGATCTCTCAGGACATTAAGACTCCTCAATAAAGGAAGACCCGCATCAAGCAAGGTTGCTAATTGTCTGACAAAAATAGATAATTGTCTGGGATTTAAACTGTCACCAATTCCTGGCAGTTTAATCTGAATACTCGCACTTGCTTTACCACCAGACTTTACTGATTTAACAGACTTTGAAGTACCTGAAGCAGATGATTTCTCGTAAACTTTTGTAGGGAAATACCCCATATCCCTTATCTGGGATATTGCCAAAGTGGAAGTCTCTGCCTCAACAACTCCACTCATCTCTTTGCCACGATTGTTTATTGCAACATAAGTGTAAATAGCCATATACTACATCTCCGCTCCTTGTGTCTCTCTTGCTACTTCTTCAATAGTGGTGATGCCCATCAATACTTTTTGTAGTCCATCTTCTCTCAACATTAACATCCCTTCCTCGTGAGATTTTCTTCTCAGTTTACCAGTGGATGCCTTATTAACAATGAGAACTCTTATTTCATCATTGACAATAAGTATCTCAAAAATACCAATTCGCCCCTTATATCCAATACCGTTGCATCCTTCACATCCTTTGCCCCTGTAAAACTTCTTGTCTTTCACATCACTGGGTTTGAGCCCAATTAATGATAATTCTTGCGTATCCGGAGAATACTCTTCTTTGCAGTCAGAACATATTTTTCTAACGAGTCTTTGCGCAATAATAGCTTCTAGTGTCGATGTTATAAGAAAAGGTTCAATATCCATATCAATAAGCCTGGCAATTGTGCTGGCTGCATCATTAGTATGTAACGTGCTAAGCACCAAATGTCCTGTAAGTGAAGCCTGAATAGACATTTCCGCTGTTTCCAGATCGCGAATCTCTCCTACCAGTATCTTATCAGGATCCTGCCTTAATATGCTTCTAAGACACGCGGAAAAAGTTAAACCTATATAAGGTCTTATTTGTACTTGTATAACTCCATCCAAATTATACTCAACAGGATCCTCTGTAGTGATTATCTTGTCCTCTATGGAATTAATTTCCGTCAGAGCAGAATAAAGAGTTGTAGTCTTACCGCATCCTGTCGGTCCTGTGACAAGAATAATGCCGTTAGGTTTTTTAATTAAATTTCTTATTATTACTAAATCTTTTCCCGAAAATCCTGCCTGCTCCAGAGAGAGCATACTGGCTCCTCTATCCAATATCCGTATTACGACACTTTCTCCATAAACTGTTGGTAAAGTTGATATACGGAGATCTACTTTTCTCCCACCCATATTAAGCTGAATCCTTCCATCTTGTGGCAACCTTCTCTCTGCAATATCCATTCCCGCCATAACCTTAATTCTGGAAGTTACCGCTAAAGCCAAATGTCTAGGCGGTGGAATCATTTCATAAAGCATCCCATCTACACGATATCTGATTTTAAATTGATCTTCAAATGGCTCAAAATGTAAATCACTAGCCCTATCCCTTATTGCCTGAATAAGCACCAGATTAAGTAACTTGACCACAGGAACCTGATGCACGAGCTCCTGAAGAGTTGCTACATCATGAACATCTTCCAATTCGTCCTCAAGTCTTCCCTTGATTTCTAGACCCCCTGATTCAATCTCTTCTAAGATATCTTGGACAGTCTCTGTTTTTTCTCCATAATATTTAATAATAGCTTCTTCTATATCCTTCTCATTGCTTACCATGCCCCTTACTTCACATTCCAACATGAACCGCAGATCGTCCAACACATTAATATTTAAGGGATCTGCCATAGCTATATACAGAATATTTTTTTTGATTTTTACGGGAACAATTTTATATACCTTTGCAATTGGAGACGAAACCTTTTCCAAAACTTCTGCCGAAATATTTATATCAGGTAAATTTGCGGCAGGCATTCCGGTTTGCGCCCCTAATGCGGACAATATCTCTGCCTCTGTTACAAAACCAAGATCTACTAAAATTCTGCCAAGCAGACCATTAGATTTTTGTTGCTCATTCAGAGCATCTTCTAACTGATTAGATGTTATTAGTCCCCTCTCAAACAATAACTGCCCAATAGGCTTCTTTTTGCTAGGCATTTTTTTCCTCTTCTGCATTCTGTTCAGCATCCGCTACGCTGTAACAACGTGTAATATATTCTTCATAGCTTATTATTTTATTATTGTAAAGCTTAGTTAAAGAATCATCCATTGTCTTCATGCCAAGCTTTTTACCTGTTTGAATAGATG
>CAZMXO010000048.1:0-8218 GCA_964570265.1 uncultured bacterium | reverse complement strand
AATTTCTTCCAGTCCGTGAAGTATTTTTTTTGCATCGTTCTTGGTGATTATATTAGCCTTACCAAGCATTTTAACGTGGGCAATACTCCCTTTAATATCATATTTCGCCAGCTTTACATCAATGCTCATTGATGATGAGAATTCTTCAATAAACGGATCCAAGCCCCTTTTAAATCTTCCGTCCCATAGCTTTTTCATATTTGCCTCCATCTCTCCATCTACACATCCAGGTTACTTACTTCCAATGCGTGTTCCAGAATAAATTTCCTCCTGGGTTCCACTTGATCACCCATTAATATTGTAAAGATTCTATCTGCTTCTATTGCGTCTTCCATCGCTACTTTTAAAAGCGTACGCTCCTTGGGATCCATCGTCGTTTCCCACAACTGAGAGGGATTCATTTCTCCAAGTCCTTTATAACGCTGTATAGTCAAGCCCTTTTTTCCCAATGCCTTTATTTTATCTAGAATCTCATAACCGCTCTTTGCCTCATACTCTTTATCTCCAACGCTAATTTTATATACCGCATTTTTGCTCCCGCTTTTAGGGAGAAGAGTGTCTGCTGCTATTCCTTTCTGCTCTATCCTCCTCAATATATCGCCAATCTGTCTAGATTCCGCAAACTCAGTAATTTCAGTGGTCGCGGACTCTGCGTTTTCAAATATATCAAGCTGCTTTCGCGCCTCATCTTGTTTCTCCTCTGTGGCAGCTAATTCCTTATCTGTGTAAAAATACTGAAATCCCTTAGTTGTGCACATCCTGTATTTTGGAAAATTACTTGTATTCTTATCTCTTAATTTAAGATAGTCTGCAAAACTTATCCCCCTGCGCTCAACCACTTTTATTAAACTCTCAAGCTGTGTAAGATCGATTGCTACTGCTTTTAGCTGTATATCCGCAAGTTCTTTTTGCTCGCTGAGAATTGTTACTTTTACGTCCTTCATGCCCGAAGAGAGTATAAAATCATTGAACGACTTGTCGCTTTTAAGATATTGTTCTGACTTTCCCCTTTTAACCTTATATAATGGAGGCTGTGCAATATAAATATATCCCTTCTCCAACAATGCTTTCATTTGTCTATAAAAGAATGTAAGTAAAAGCGTCCTGATATGCGCTCCATCCACATCCGCATCTGTCATAATTATTATTTTATGGTATCTAGCCTTTTCTATATCAAAATCTTCCTCTCCAATCCCTGTACCAATAGCAGTGACAAGTGTTCTTATTTCGTCATTATTTAATATCTTATCCAGTCTTGCTTTTTCCACATTAAGAATCTTTCCTTTCAGCGGCAATATTGCCTGAAAAACCCTGTCTCTGCCCTGCTTTGCAGAACCACCGGCAGAATCTCCCTCTACTATATATATTTCACAAAGCGCAGGGGACTTCTCTGAACAGTCTGCCAGTTTCCCCGGAAGCGATAAAGAATCAAGCGCCCCTTTTCTGCGGGTTAATTCCCTTGCTTTTCTCGCAGCATCTCTTGCTCTAGCGGCAAGAATAGATTTCTCTAAAATCTTTCTCGCTGTTGCAGGATTCTCTTCCAGAAAGTTCTTGACTTCCTCGCTTGCCACAGAGTCCATTATGCCCCTAACCTCTGTATTGCCTAGTTTTGTTTTTGTCTGCCCCTCAAATTGCGGCTCAGGTAATTTTACACTTATAACAGCCACTAATCCCTCTCTCACATCATTTCCAGACAGAGAAACGCTCTCTTTAAAAATCCCCGATTTACGGGCATAATCGTTCGCAACTCTGGTTAAGGCAGCTCTAAATCCAGCCAGATGAGTTCCCCCCTCTTGAGTATTTATGCTATTGGCGAATGCAAATATGTTTTCCACATAGGAATCGTTATATTGCATTGCAACTTCCACTGTAATGCCGTCTCTCTCTTTAGAAAAATATATAGGGTCTTCATGAAGAGCTATTTTGTTTTCGTTAAGATACTTCACAAAAGAAACAATCCCCCCCTCATATTGAAAAACATGTTTTTTGTCCTCTCGCTCATCTATTATACTTATCTTTATTCCTCTATTTAGAAAAGCAAGCTCTCTTAATCTATTTGATAATACGTCAAAATCAAAGTTAATCTCTTTAAATATCTTAATATCCGGTTTGAACGTAACTCTTGTTCCTGTATTTTTCGCCTTTCCTATAACTTCCAAAGAACTGGCTGGCTGGCCGATCCTAAACTCCTGTTCATGTATCTTCCCGTCTCTCTTAACCTCTACCCGCAGCCATTCTGAAAGGGCATTAACAACAGATACGCCTACTCCATGCAGCCCCCCTGAAACCTGATATGCTTTATGATCAAACTTTCCGCCTGCATGAAGCTTTGTCATTACCACTTCTACGCCTGGCTTTTTATACTCAGCATGGATATCAACGGGGATTCCCCGCCCATCATCAATCACTGTAACGCTGTTATCTACGTGAACAATAATTTCTATTGTTTTACAGTAACCTCCAAGTGATTCATCTATGCTGTTATCAACAACCTCATACACTAAATGATGCAGTCCTCTAGTCCCTGTATCTCCAATATACATACTTGGCCGCTTTCTAACAGCTTCCAGCCCCTCTAAAACTTGAATCTTTTGCGCATTATATTCGTCTTTTTTTACCTTAACCATCAAGTCTTCTCCTTATTAAATATTCAGCGAACTGCCTATATCTCATTTTCTTCTTTCAACGCTTTTTGTTCTGGGTTTGTAATGTTGCATAGCTTTTTCAAACTGTCCTTTCTGTCATTGCGAGTGTCAGTGAAGCAACCTTGCTTTTGCTGTGTAATTCTCTCGGGGTAAAGCTTCCATTTCATTATAGCTATTCCTCAGGTTTTGACAATTTACTTCTACAACACAAAAAACAAGCAGAAGGAAAGAAAAATGCAAAAATCTCATTGGTAGATAATGATTTTTAAGATAAATTCAATATTATTTCTGCCTTCCCTCTTTCTTCGTCAGATAAGTCACTAATAATTGGAATTAAATTTTCCTCTATTATTTCTTGTGTAGAAATTGTCCTTTCTTCATCATCTCTTGTCACTTTAATTTCGTCTTCCAAACCAACCATAAAAATTGGAAGCTTATTTAAAAATATATTTTTATCAATTTCTGCATATTTTTGTGCTGAATAAACAAATACAAGATAAAGAAGTTTTTGAAAAATATTTTTACTATTATCTGATTTTCTATTAAATAGTGAGAGTTTGAATCCGATAAGTATCTCAAGATCTTTTTTTGAAAGATAGTTAGAAACGAACCAGTTTTCAATATCACCAATAATGAAGGATTTATCCCAATTATCATTTAAGAAATCAACTAAAAAGTTTTTCAGATCAGGTTTAATTTTATTTTGTATTTTTTCTACAAATTCAGTTTCTTCTTCAATAAACATTTCTATTCTTGATTGTTTTTTATAGTAAATCTTACCACAAGCGTGTGAGCAGTTATTTCTAACCTCTACATGGTTTTTACAAATACCAATATCATTTATATGAAATCTTAAAGAACCGAGTAATTTTTCTAACGAAAATTTTTCTGGAAGTTGAGACAAATCAAATAAATTATTAAAATATGCATTTTTATTATGTTGTTGTCTAAAATTGCTTAAACTATCTTCTATTTCATTATTCCCTTGCTGTTTTAAAAACCACTTAGATTTATATATAAAAGTCATATATAACATATGAAAAGCTGTGAAGGAAAATTGATATTTCATTTTTTCAATGTTTTCTAAATAAGATTCTTCAAGGTATCGTAAAAATTCATTCGCTTCCTCGTCCATAAATTTGATAGGAAGATAATCTCGTATTTGATAAATATATTCTTCCATTGAAATCTCATTTCCCCCAAATAAAATTGAGTTTTTCTTGGATTTTATCTTTAAAAGTTTTAATTATTTCGCTATTCGATTCGATTAATTCTTGCTCCGCTTTAATTTTTTCACTAATTTCTTTTTGTTTTTCTAACGGAGGGATTGGCACTTTTAGTCTTTTTATCACATTAGCATTAAATTGAGGCTGTCCCGTACCTCCAACTAAAGATGTTGCTTGCCTCCAATAATCATCACTTTGTGCAAATATCCAATAAAAAGAAGGAATAATTTTTGTTGGGTCAAGAGCAATACGTATTAAATATGAAGCAAAAATTGCTTGACTATCTTCTTGGAAAAGCAAGGTTTTCCCAAAAGTTGCACCAGTGCGCGCTACTAACAAATCTCCTTTTGTTAGTTTGTACTGTTTATTATCTTTTGATAGTTTTATATATTTAATATCATCATCTTTCAGCTTTCCATTTTCATCAATATCTGTGATTCTGATAAACCTTACATCCCCTTTTTCTTTAGCTGTAGTAGTAAACCCATACTGAAAATCACCTAATTTTTCTAATGAGACAATTTCCCAATTTTCTTCAATGTCTATTTGTGGTTTATATTCCTCCATCATTCCACGAGCATGATTAATAATTTTCTGATAGCTATCTAATTCATTTGCAATTTCTTGTTGTATTTTTATTGGTGGTAAAGGAATTTTTAAATTTTTTATAATCATTTGAGATATATTCGGTTGGGCGCCTCCAATACTTAAAGATAGCAATTCTTTATACTGAGACTTCAAAATCCAATATAAATATTTTGGAATTGCTTTTTCATTAGGCAATATTCCACATATGGCCTGATTTGTTGTTGCTTCTATCTTTAGCAAGCCTACTTGACCAGCAGTTACTCCATACATAGCAACTAACACTGTATTGACAGGCAATACTTTTGCAGAGGATTCTTTTAATCCAAGTTCAGTAATAAATTCTTCTGATTTATAAATCTCGCCTTGTGAAACTTCACCACTTTTAAGCCATGGAATTTTCCCGTTTAAATAATAGTTTTTATTACTTCTTAATGGAGTTCCCCCCGATGTTGTTTCAAAAACATTACCTATTTTAACTACTTCCCATTTTACATTACTGTAATCAAATATCTTTTTATAGCGATTCCCGCTTAAAATATAATCATTTTTTTTTACTTCGTCCATACTGATTTCGGAAAAACCAATCTCCAAAACATCCTTCTTTTCCTGAACATCAGTATTTCTGTAAGCTAAAAATTTCTGTAAATCATTTGTCCCTTCAATTTTCCTACGATGACGATCTAGGCTATAACCATCATTTTTCACATCAAAATACCAAAATTTTTCTTGTTTTATTTTTTTCTTTATATCAGTACAATATAAAATATTCGTCTTTACTCCTGTATATGGTAGAAATGCCCCTTGTGGCAGAGAGATAACACTTCTTAAGTAACACCTATCAAGTAAATATTCTCTTGTCTTTTGCATATCTTTACGGAATAAAAAACCTTCTGGAACAATAACTGCTATCCTTCCTTTCTCACTCATTTTGTCAATTGCTTTTATACAGTGTTGGATACAAACACTGTCTCCTCTATTGCTTGGCAAATCATAATATGAGCCGTATTCTGTTTTTTGGGAATATGGCATATTTGTAATAACTATATCATATTTATCTTTAATAGAATCTGGATCCGCTAAACTATTTTTTTGTTGAATACCGCTATGCCCATCACCGATTAAAATCATATTCATTTTAGTAATTCTTGCTGTGCTTGTAATTTCATTTCCAAAAATAGTCTCTTCTCGTAATATTTTTAAGTTTCTTTTGTTTCTCGGCATGTTGTTGTAGATATGCCTAAAGCTCTCAATTAACATTCCGCCTGTACCGCAGAAAGGATCATATATTCTTTCGCCAAATTGAGGATTTACGAGTTTCACCATTGTTTTAACAATATGACGAGGAGTAAAATACTCTCCTAAATCATTTTTTGTTGCAGTTGATTGTTTCAAAAAGTACTCAAAAGAGTCCCCTTTAATATCAGAATCAATATTAATGAGTTTTAAAGACTCTAATTTGTCAATAATTTTTTTGAGGATAGTAGGGTTTTTGATAGCAAGGGGTTTAAAAATATTAGAATCTTGAAATACCCTACCCGTTTCCTTTAAAACAGTATCATTTACAAAACCTAACAGTTCATCCCCATTTTTATTTTTCCAATGATTCCAGCGAAAATCTCTGCTTACTAAAAATTCTTCCCCTTGTTCTTCTTTTAAATCTTCTATTTCTCCAAGAAGTTTAAGGAAAAGGATATTTGCAAATTCTCCGAATCTCTCGATACCAGCTCTCAAACCTTCATCTCTCAGGAGATTATTGGCATCCTCAAAAATTTTAATAAGTTCTTGCCTTGAATATTTTACCTCAGTTGAAATTGTCTCAACTTCATTGTTTTTAAGAAACTTAAGAGCTTCAAGTTCTCTTATAAGTTCATCTACTTCCTCACTATTTAGATAGAGTGGCTTCTGAAATTTCGCATGTAATGTTTTATAATAAATTCCATCTGTAGCAAAAACAATTGGAGCACTTAATTGTTCAGCATACCAATTACCTTGCCTAATAGCCTCATTAAGATTAACGCCTGGTTTTTTGGTCTCGATAATTACTAAGGGTTCTTTTCTATGTGTCTCTTTACTGGAATAGAGAACATAATCAGGTCTTTTCCCTTTTAATTTTTTTCGTTCTTCGTTTGTTCTTGGCTGCTCTTGAAAGACGTTACACTTTTCCCCACATTGCAGATTCCAACCCAAATTTTCTAACTGACCGTCTACTAAAGTTCTTACATTTTGTTCTATTTGAAATGTTTGCATGGTCATACCCTATAATATCTTATAAGTTACCGCCCCTAATTTTGTGCCACGAAATTTAAAATTAGCGTTATTAAAGAGTTTTTTCATTTCCGTTTATCTCCTAATAACATTCACTTTCTAACAAGTTTAAGCTTTATCTCTTTTACGAGATCTATTTTAAATTTCGTATTAATATTATTTAATAAATCCTGTTTCATTAAATTTAATTCCTGAAGCCATGCTGAATTATCAACGCCTATATGTAAACTCCCCTTCTTTAACTCACGTACTTTTATATGCCTCTCGCTTTGCTTTCCTAATATTTTTATTATATATTCTTCTATTTTTACTTTTTTATTCTTACCTTCTTTTTCTTTTATCCTAGATATTATATTATTAACAATGCTTTTTATATGTTCTGGTCTAGTATATCGGGCCACTAGATTTTTATTGGCATTATTACACATAAATAATTATCTGAGTTTACTTGCCTAATAACCCCAGGGTTTTCATCATCTATAAAATCAAAGTAAATTTCTTCATCTCTAATATTCTTTAAAACATCCGTTATATAATTAGGATCAAACGCTATCGTTAACTCTTCTCCTTTATAATCTATTTCTATTTCCTCTCTCGCCTGACCAATTTCAGGAGACTCTATTAATAAAATCATCACATCTTTCTTAAGATTTATTTTTATATAATTAGTTTTATCGCTTACTAAAAGAGCAACCCTCTTTACTGATGTAATAAACTGTTCAGTATTTAATTTAATTCTCTCTTTGTGTTTTTTAGGTAATACTTGATTGTAATCAGGAAAATGCCCTTCTATCAGCCTGGATGTTAGTAAAAGATTATCTGTTTCAAAATTAATTTGTTTTTCCCCTATTATAATTTTAACATTTTTCCATTCATCTATAATTCTAACTATCTCTTTTATTGTTTTTGATGGAATTATCACTTTTTTAGTGTAATTATTAGGTATATTTATATTATTAAATATATATGCCAATCTTTTTCCATCCGTAGCTACAGCGCTTAATAAGCCCTTATTTTCACCATCTTTCCCTATTTCTAAATAAACTCCATTTAAGACATACCTTACTTCATCATGTGACATAGCAAATGCTGTCTTACATATCACGTCCTTAATAACACTTGTGTTTATATTAATACTTTGTTCTTTTAGTGAACTCGGAAATTTAGGAAATTCATCTTTTTTTAGACTATTAATACTAAATAATATCTTCCCACTTTTTATTTTAATTATATTATTTTTTTCCTCTATTATTTCTAATTCTCCTCCTGGTAATTCCTTTACTATATTAGTTAAATGTCTTGCAGGTAATGTAATAATACCTTCTTTTATTACATTGCATTTTATAGTGTATTTCATTCCTATCTCTAGGTCAGTTGCAAATATTGAAAGATTATCTTTCTTAGCTTCTATTAAAAGATTAGATAGAATAGGCAATGTGGTTTTTGGAGTTATTGCTCCTATAATAATTTGAGTAGCTTTAAGTAAATCTTTTT
>CAZMXO010000047.1:0-8248 GCA_964570265.1 uncultured bacterium | reverse complement strand
TTATGATAAAGCTAAATGCTCAAGGCGATATTACAGGATACGAAATCTTTGAAAGCATAATCAAAAGCAAGGCAAGGTTATCATACGAATCCGCAGAAGAATTAATTTATTCTAACAATAAACACACGGAAATATCATCAGCCTTAAAAACTATGTACAAACTAAGCAGGATATTAGATAAAAAAAGATTGGATAGAGGATACATTGATTTTGATGTACCTGAGATTAAGATATCACTTGACGGGAAAGGGAAAGTCATTGATATCCAAAAAAAGAAAAGATTATCAAGCCACGTTTTAGTTGAGGAATTTATGCTCCTTGCGAATCAGTGTGTAGCGGAATATATTACTAAAAACAAGATTCCAATGATCTATCGTATTCACGAAGTTCCTGACGAATTAAAAATAAAAGACTTCGCATCGCTTGTAAAAACATTGGATTATAAGTTCGATGAAAACCAATCCAAAAAACCAAAATACATACAAAGATTCCTACATAAAACAAATGGGAAAAAGAATCATGTTCTTATTAGTCAGATGCTCTTAACCTGTATGCAAAAAGCAATATATTCCACCAAAAATGTCGGACACTTCGGTCTTGCATTAAATTATTACACTCACTTCACTTCCCCTATCAGACGCTATCCTGACTTAATTGTTCACAGAATTCTTAAAAACAAGTTCAAAAATCAAATAGATAATCTTTCTGAGATTGCAAGCATTGCTTCTGAAAGAGAACAAATAGCCGTTAAGATAGAAAGAGAGGTAACTAAGTTAAAACAGGTTGAGTTTATGAAGAACAAAGTGGGAGATATATTTGAAGGAGTAATATCCGGTGTACAACCATACGGTTTATTTATTGAACTTAATGACACTCTTGCTGAAGGTCTTGTTCATGTCAGAGCATTAAAGAAAGACTACTACAGGTTCTCTGAAAAACAGTTTGCGCTTGTAGGAAAACGCACAAAGAAAAAATTTCAGCTCGGAGATTCTGTAAAGGCGCAAGTAGTTAAAGTGGATGGCAACAAAGGGCAAATTGATTTTATATTGCTTGATAATAAAGAAAAAAGTTGAATATGTTAGAAAATGTAAAATCTATTCATTTTGTTGGTATTGGCGGGATAGGAATGAGCGGGATTGCTTATGTTCTGCTTAAATCAGGATATAAGGTAAGCGGCTCAGATCAAAATAAATCTTCAATAACTAATAAACTCAAACTAAATGGTGCCCACATTTTTATCGGACACGATGCTAAGAACATAACAGTTCAGGATATTGTCGTTTATTCCACAGCTATCTCAGAATCTAATCCTGAACTTGTTGAAGCTAGAAAAAGAAAAATTCCAATAATCCACAGAGCGGAACTACTCGCAAAAGCAGCAGGCAACAAAAAGAACATATTAGTAACAGGCTGTCATGGAAAAACCACGGTAACGTCAATAATTGCGCATATGCTTATAAAAACAGGTTATGACCCCACAGTAATTGTAGGAGGCGAAATTAGTTCTTTAGTGGGAAATGCCCGCTTAGGAGCAAGCCAATGGTTTGTAGCGGAGGCTGATGAAAGTGATAAGTCTTTTCTAAAACTAAATCCATATTTTGGCGTTATTACAAATATTGATGAGGACCATCTAGAGCATTATAAGAACCTTGAAGACATTATAAACACGTTTCGCGATTTTGCAGAACGTGTAGATGAATCCGGTAGAATATTCTGTTGCATTGACAACAGCAATGTAAAAAAACTGATTTCTGAATTACATAAAAGAAAATCCAAAACTCCAATAACAACCTATGGAGTGAGTAAAAACGCTGATATACGAGCTGACAATCTGATATATAAGGGACTTTCAACTTGTTTTGACGTGTATAAAAACATTGAATTACTTGGTTCTTTTACGATTAGTATTCCGGGAAAACACAATGTGCTTAATGCGCTTGGTGCAATTGCGCTTGGGCTAGAAACAGGATTAACATTTGATTTAATGAAGGAGGCCTTGCAAAGTTTTAGAGGTGTTGACAGGAGATTTCAGATTAAGGCATATTCTAAAGATATAATGATCGTAGACGACTATGCTCATCATCCGACTGAAATTAAAGCTGTTTTGGAAACAGCTAAAAATTTGGGCAAAAAGCGTATAGTGGCTGTATTTCAACCACATCGCTATACGAGAACAGAAAAACTATATAAAGAATTCGCTGTATCTCTGGCAACGGCTGATAAGGTCATATTAACCGATGTATACAGCGCAGGAGAAGCTCCTATAAAAGGGGCTAATACAGATGTTATCTTTAACACTATGAAAAATAATGGATATAAAGACGCAGTATATATTCCTGACAAAAACAGGATTCTCAGTTATCTGAGCAATACCATAGAGAAAGGAGATATAATACTTTGTATGGGAGCCGGTGATATCTCTGCAGTAGCGGAGGCACTTGCTGAAAAATTAATATGAATAAAGAATTGGTTAAAGAGCTCCGTAATTTGATAAGCGGAGAGATCAAGTTTAATGAACTTTTATCCAAGCATACCTCATTTAGAATTGGAGGTCCCGCGGATGTGTGGATATGTCCAGAAAATATTTTGAATATCAAAAACACTCTCATGTTCTGCAGTAGTCATAACATTCCTGTTACAATCCTTGGTGGAGGAACAAACGTCTTAATCAGTGATAAAGGAATAAGAGGCATTGTACTAAATTTAGCACATGGGTTATGCAGTATCAGCATAAAAGCAAACAGGGTTATATGCGGTGCCGGAATTCTCCTTTCAAAGCTTCTAAAACAAGTTTCTAAAGCAGAACTTACAGGGCTTGAGTTTGTAGCAGGCATTCCGGGGACTGTTGGTGGCGCAGTGACTATGAATGCGGGAATGGAAACAAAAAATACAACAATTGGGAATCTTGTTGAATCCGTAAAAGTAATTGATATGAATGGCAATGTATCTGAACTTGAAAAAGAAGATCTGCGTTTTGAATATCGCAAGTCTAATTTATCAGGACATATAATACTTGAGGTGAAACTAAAATTAAAGAGCGGCAGTAAAAAAGAAATTAATGACAGTATATCCTTGTTTTGGGAACATAAAAAATCTGCACAGATTCTTGACATACCAAGCGCAGGGTGTATATTTAAAAATCCGGATGGACATTCTGCCGGCAGGTTAATTGATCAAGCAGGATTAAAAGAACTTGCTATTGGAGATGCGCAGGTGTCCGAGAAACATGCTAACTTTATTGTTAATAATGGCAATGCAAACGCTCAAGATGTCTTAGAACTTATTAAAAAAATTAAACTAACGGTTTTTGAAAAAACTGGTGTAAAATTAGAAAAAGAAATTAAAGTAATAGGAATATGAAAAATAGGCGTATTGCTGTTTTGATGGGAGGGCCTTCTTCTGAGAGAGAAATATCTCTTAAAAGCGGGAATTGTGTACTAAATGCTCTTAAAGAGGCTAATCTAAATGTTACTGCTTTTGATGTTAATAGAGAGTTGCCTGACAGGCTGATAAAGGAAAAAATAGATCTGGTATTCATTGCTCTTCACGGCAAGCCCGGAGAAGATGGAACAATACAGGGGATGCTTGATATATTAAACATTCCATATACAGGATCCGGAGTTCTTGCAAGCGCTCTCTCTATGGATAAAATAGCTTCCAAGCGTTTGTTTCAGATTGCCGGAATTCCAACTCCTGAATTTAAGGTAATAAATAAAGATAAATCCTATATTGCTAATCCGTTGAAGAACTTTCCTATAGTTGTTAAGCCGTCTACTGAGGGCTCAACAATCGGAATATCTATCGTAAAAAAAGAGGATGAATTTAAAAAAGCTCTTGAGACTGCCTTTTGTTATGATGATAATATAATATGTGAAAAGTATATAGATGGAAAAGAAATAACTGTTGGAATCTTAGAGAAGAAAGCTTTACCTATAATTGAAATTATTCCAAAGTCCGGATTTTACGACTTTAATGCAAAATATAAGAAGAAATTTACGGATTTTATTGTGCCTGCAAAGCTGGTAAAAGAGAAAAGCGCCAATATTAAACAGATAGCTCTCAGGGCGCATGAGATACTTGGATGCTACGGAATGTCAAGAGTGGATATAAAACTTGACCACGAACTCAATCCATATGTTTTAGAAATTAATACAATTCCAGGTCTTACAGAAACCAGTCTCCTACCAAAAGCTGCGCAGGCGGCTGGAATAAGTTTCAAGGAGCTCTGCCTGAAATTAATGGATATGGCAATTAAAAAACATGAAAAGTAGAAAAACAAAACTTCTCAAGAATGTTAAAATAGCGCCTAGAATCTCTGCTGCGCCTCGTCTAAACAAAAAGGCGATTATTAGAAAGAGAATCTCACAAATAAGCAAAATAATAGCCCTCTTACTAATTATATATGTCTCTTTTTTCGCAGTATTAGAATTAAAAAAATTCATTCTTCATTCAAATTATTTCTGTATTAATAGTGTTATTGTAAACAACGATAAATTTCTTGATAATGTAGTTATTTTAAAGGAAATTAATAATATAAAAGGTACGAATATTTTTACCGTTGATATCAACAAGTTGAGATCACACTGCGAAGTATTATCGAACGTAAAGACTGTTGTTATTGAGCGCTCATTTCCGAACACAATTTTGGTAAACATAACAGAAAGGATTCCTATTGGGCAAGTATCATGGCGTCGCAATATATATGGGATAGATGAAGATGGGGTAATTATTAAGCTTAATGAATTAAGAATGCTGCCTGAAATAATAGGATTAAAACTAAACAACCCCGAAGCATCTGAATTAATAAAAAAAGTCATCACAATTATAAAAGCTTATAAGATGGGAAAACTTGCTGAATTTGGCAGTTTGAAGAACATAGATGTTAAAAGATCTAAAAATCTGATTCTCGGCTTTATATGTCAGGATAATGAAATAAAGATAAAAATAGGCAAAACTGGTTTTGAAGAAAAGCTGGTAATGCTAGAGAATCTCCTAAGCAGACTTGAACAAACTCAAAGAGATAAGCTACTCTATATAGATCTGCGTTTTGGAGAGGACTTAAATACTATTCCCGTAAAATACAGAAAGTAACCTTATGCGAATTCGAAAAGACATTGTGACAGCGCTGGATATAGGAACTTCCAAAATATGTGCCATGGTTGGCAAATTAAACAATGAGGATGCTATAGAGATTATAGGAATGGGAATGGTTCCTACCAGAGGACTGAAAAAAGGACTTATTGTTAGTATTGATATTGTAATAGATGATATCAAAAAAGCTGTTAGAGAGGCGGAAAAAACATCGGAATTAGAAATCAAATCTGTATTCATGGGAATCGGCGGCGGACATATTAAGACTGTTAATAGCAAAGGTAGTGTGCCTATTAGAAGAGAAGATGGAGAAATAATAACTGAAGATACTCGAAACGTGATAGAAACAGCTAAAGCAATTAAACTCCCTGAAGGAAGGGAGATTATTCAGGTTTTACCACAAGATTTCGCTATAGACAACCAATCGGAAATTAAGGATCCAATCGGAATGAATGGTGTAAAGCTTGAAGTAATGACACATATCGTTACCGGAATGGTAACGCAGACACAAAATTTTATAAAGAGCGTTAATCAGGCTGGATTTAGGATAGAAGATATTGTATTTAATTTATTAGCATCTTCTAAATCAGTACTATCGCCGAGTGAAAAAGAGCTTGGCGTTTTATTAATTGAAATGGGAGCTGGCACAACGAATTTTGTTATTATTGAAAAAGACAACCTGAAGCATTCTCAGGTACTGGCAATAGGCGGTAATCATATAACAAATGATATAGCTATAGGTCTTCATATCTCTACACAAGAAGCAGAGGAAATAAAGAAAAGATACGGTGTTGGTTTAGATATGGAAACCAACCTCAATAATCAAAACCCTGACCATATTTCAGCATATCAGCTATCGGAGATTGTTCAACCCAGAATTGCAGAAACTGTCCGAATAGTAAAAGAAGAGATAGAAAGAGCCGGTTTCGTAAATTTAATTGCCTCCGGAGTAGTTATTACCGGTGGAAGCTCTTTACTTAAAGGAATGACATCGACTGTAAGAGATATATTTAATCTGCCGACAAGAATAGGCGTACCAAATCTTGCATATCAAATTAAAGATATACCTGACAAACCAATTTATTCAACATGCACAGGGCTATTGCAATGCGGTTTTGACTTTAAAAAATCAGGAGGAACATCAAAATTTGAAAATAAAAATCTTATGGGTAAAATGACAGGAGGAGTAAAGAAGATATTTGGAGACTTCTTTTGAAAAATTTGTAGGGGCGGGGCTTGCCTCCGCCCGTTTTGCTTTATCTGATTAGTTTTCTCGCTGGAAATTTATCCATTTTTTCATCTAACACAAAGCTCAGCGGCGCGGCTTGTCCGCGTCCGCTGGAGCGTCTCGTTGGGCGCTGAGAGCATGTGTGTTTTCTCGCCTTCTCGGCAGTTGAGGGTACGGGTTCTCGTCTTTATCCACACAGACCGCGGCTTGAATGATCGCATTGGGGTTCTCGATAGTAATGGGTAGGGCGGCAACGTAGTCTCGCATACGGCAGCCCGTTAGACTCACGGTCAGGCGTTCCTTCCCCTTTACGAGCATGAAGTCCTGCGACTTTCCGACGGTGGTCAGCGCGCCATTCCGGCCGGAGAAACTTTCGACGTTACTGATCGCTGTGTGCCCACGGCGCGCCCGTGGCCTCCGTCAATAAAGCGGCGATTAGCGGGGTTGACGTGGCAGTGAAGAATTCGAGGGATGTCATAGCAATAGTCGGTGCCTCCTAGTGAGTAGCCATAGCAGTGCTCGATCAAAATCTGCTCACAGATCTTCTGCCGGGTAGCCTTGAAGTCCATCGCCATATACTCGCCGAAGAATGTGAGGCACGAAAGTGTTACTCCCTGCGCGCCCTTCTCGCGCGAGACCTGAATGGTGGGTGGGTACTCAATGATGCGCGTTGCGTCGTTTAGCGTCTGTTCCGGATACCAGAACTGGATTCCGCGCACTTGGGTGGCATTTTCGACAGTCAGGAAGGGACGCGTTTTGTCCACAATGGAGAAAACGCTACCCACGGGTTGGGGCTTGTCAGGATGGCGGGTTCCGCGCCCTACAGGACCATGGACTCCTACCAAGGAGACATTTCCGCGCAGAATCACGCCACCAGCCACCGGGTAGGGTTCATCCGAGGGCTCGACGAACAGAGCCGCCCCCCTTGATGTCGCCCAGTCAATAGCCTCCTGTAGAGCGGCGGCATTGGTCTCGGGGGAGTTTCCAGGCTGAACACCGAACTCCCGGATACTCCTCATTCCTGCCTTGATCGAAGCGTGAGTGTTCATGACGGGATCTCCTGCAGTACAAGTTAATGCTCCCATCACGTATGAAAGGATCAGCAGTGTCCGTATTTGTTTACATGTTCTCATGGTTGTTTCGCCCAACATATATCATTGAACCGTTACCCCTGTTTTGTTGTAAGCCTGATACACAAGACTTACAATGTCAACAAAAAATGCATATTTTGCGCATTTTACGCCTACTTTTTCCGTTTTGTGTAGTCATGCCTATCATTAAATGGCTTTCCGTATAATAGTAAGATTCTATTAACTCAGGTGGGATGTAGGTCGGACAATTAATTAGAAACATATCCCATTTTCTTGTTCAACTTTTACTTTTAGAGAAACCAAATAGACAGACATGTCAGTCCCCTCACTAGATTCCTGCTAAAAATCCGCAGGAATGACAGACGAGATTGCTTCAAAAGTTTATCCTTCGCAATGACGGGAAGTAGGTTTTTTTGTTGACAATTGGTATCTTTTTGGTATATAAATTATACTATGGAATTTGAGTTTGATCCTAGAAAGAGCGAAATCAATAAAAAGAAACATGGTATTGACTTTATTGAAGCGCAGTTATTATGGGATGATATTGACTTGATCGAAATTCCGGCAAGAACTAGTGATGAACCAAGATACTTGGTAATAGGTGAGATTTCTGGAAAGTATTGGTCAAGAGTTATTACCTATCGTGACGGAAAGACAAGAATTATTTCCGTAAGACAATCCAGAAAAGAGGAGGTTGAAATATATGAAAGCTAGAGAGTTTGATGAAAAGTTTGATGAAGGAAATAATATTTCTAAATATCTGGATCTTACAAAGGCGAGAAAGCTTGAGCAAGACCAGAAAAGGGTCAATGTGGACTTCCCTATTTGGATGATTCAC
>CAZMXO010000046.1:0-8249 GCA_964570265.1 uncultured bacterium | reverse complement strand
TACTATATAGCATGCGTAATAAGAGTATATCGGGAAGCAATTGATGAATATGCGTCTAATCCATCAAAATATAGATTCAGAAAAATCTGGCTGGATGAATTAAAAAAAACTAGCCATCGCGGCTATACAAAAGGTTTTTTCCTTAATAAACCAAATGATGAAGCACAGGTATATAAGTCCTCATCATATATAAAAAATTACGAGTTTGTTGGGATAATTACCAAAATCGTGAAATCAAACATCGCAAAAATTGAAGTTAGAAATAAAATATGCGTTGGAGACAAACTTGAAGTAATGGACTCAAGACTAAAAAATGACTGCGAAGAAATCATAACGCAGATAAGAAACAAGGATAACAATGAAGCAGCATTTGCTAACCCCAATCAGATTGTATTTATAAAAACAAAAAATAAGCTAAAAAAAGGCAATTTGTTACGCAGACAACTTAATTAAAAAAGGAATAATCCCGATGTATATAGATTTACACATTCACTCATGCGCCTCTGATGGGACATTCACTGCGGAAGAAATCGTAGATGCTTGTATAGAGAAAGATATCTCTCTTTTTTCCGTTACAGATCATAATTCCATTGCAAGCAACGCAGAAATACGCAACCTCATAAAATCAAAAGACATATCATATATTCCAGGAGTTGAGATCACATCAACACTTGGGGGCAAAGACTTTCATATCACAGTTTATGACTTTGACGAAACCAATAAAGAATTAATAGAGCTTTTGAGAAAAAACACTCAAGACGTAGAAAAAAGCTTTTGTAATAAATTTATAGAAGGTTTTTCGAAACAAATTCCCCAGCTCAATCTAGAAGAATTTAATGCATATTCATATGATCCCAAAAGAGGAGGAAGTAAATTACTGAATTATTTAACAGACAAAAAAGTACTTAAAAATCTGGAGGAATATTTCCTTCTTGCAGGAGATTTTATTTCCAGATTCAGAATATTCTCCACGCCATACGAAGTAATTGATATTGCGAGAAAGGCAGGAGGATATCCATTTTTAGCGCATCCTCCTTATTACTACGACACTTTTTCCGAAAAAGAACTTGACGAGTGGCGTGAATGGGGAATTGCAGGAATAGAGTGTTATTCCCCATATTTCAGAGAGGGAGAGAACGAACCTTACATTAATTTTTGCAAGAAAAATGGGTTACTCATTTCAGGAGGATCCGACTATCACGGCACATTTACCGAAAGAAAACTTGGCTCACAGCGGATTACACCGGAGATGATTAATCTGGGAAGCATACGCGTTATCAATGAGCATGTCACTAAGAATGCTTTTGTATAATGGGAATTAGTTATGCTGAGCAGCAAACATCTCTGACAATTCTTACCCACTCTCGGACTCTATTGGGATCATTTTGTACTGTTTCTACATCTTTTAGGGTAATGTCGACAAAACACCCTTTTGTAATTTCAAGTGCTTCTTTAACAATCTTGCGAATACGAACAGGGTTAAAACCATAACTTACCATTTCAGTTGTATTTGGTCTCCATGAGATAACATAATCTTGTTGAATTTGTTCAACGCATTTCTGTAAATTGGCCCATGGTGTTACAGCAATACGCCTCAGATTAGGAATCTTTCGAAGCATATCTATTTTTCGTGTAAGATCCTCACAGCATCCGTAGGCAACAAGACCGAACTTCTTCAGAATCGGCAATTGATATTGAAGTACAAATTCATCATGCATGGCAGGAGAGACACCAGTGAACTCTTGTGCGTGCGCATGGCACCACAAGCGTTTCCGGCTAATACCTCGCGTGTTGGGTGCAGGATCGTCCAACTCCTCCGCATATGCCATCGCCTGATTCGTGTACCAGTGTGAACTCAATCCCCAATCGCCAGCAACTTCGGCCTGATTATACACAGATGCAACGCCGTCCGCCATGAATTTAATCAGTGCGTGCAGCCATTCAGGATGATCCAGCATGTCCAGCATAAAATGTTCAATGCCTCGCAACATGCCAAGATCGCCTGTCAACGCAATACTGTAATTATATGGACTTCTATCACAATCGACAGTAAGAATATCACCAATCGAATCCTGTAATTGGCTTACTCTTTCCCGTGTTTGCTTTTCATCTATCTCGTGCCACGGCTTGCGTAATTTTCTCACATCGTCGAGTTCCTTAATAACGTAGTCATACTTGTACGCGCCACCTTTCTCGTCAGACATCAGACGCTCGCTTTCCAGACCCCAGCCATCACATTTTTTGACCGCATTCACTGTAATCCATGGCTCGAAGATTGAATCATCTCTGAACGTGTTCCAAAACAGACGATTGCGAAAGAAATCCTCAAACTGCCGTAAGAAGGGATCTACAATTGTACATTTGGATTGCGGCATTTCTTTCCATGCAAAGGCGCGTACGTAAATGGGGATTCGTGTTTTTATTAAGCTATTATGCCTGCGCCATAGATCGCGGCGTTCTTTCTGTACATCTTTATTGCAAATCTCAAGATATTTTTTTGCTAAGTCTCGTAAAATGCGAACATCTTTTTTGATACTCATAGAGTATAACTCTCCATTAGTTTAACGTCAAATTTTAATCTACTAATGTAGCAGTGTATTCTGTTTCAATTAAAATCAAATGGGGTAATGTATAGATTATTTGCAATATTTGGAAGAACGACTCTTAGAGGCTCTTACGCCATATATCCGGACTTAAGCCCATAACATCTTTAAACTGATGACTGAAGAAATAAACGTCCTGATATCCAAAATGATAGGCTACTTCGGAAACCGAAAGATTGCTTTCTGAAAGCATGTTTGCAGTAAGTCGTATTCGTTCTTTTTTTATCCATGCCTGCGGAGAAATGTTAAAACTCTTTCTAAATTGGTGAGTAAAGTAATGAGGATTCATTTTAACATGATTAGCAAGATCTTTTATGCTAAAACGACGTCGCAAATTTTCTTCAATAAAGCATAGTGTAAGATTTTTCTGATTAGATTTGAGTCCTAAACCATTTTTTTTCTTATCCTTCACCTGCTGAGATAGTATCTGAAATAACAAAGCGTACATAAGAGAACACTTCTCTATATCACAAAATTTAGAACCTTCAGCATGAAGTCGTGTTACCGAAAGCAGAAGATCGCGGTAGAATGCATCCCCACGGGTAATGATATAATCATTAAGAACTCTTACTGAATTTTTCTGCCGAAGTTTAAATCGACAATAAATAACGCATGTTTGTTTCATGCCGGGAGAAATAAAAAAATGAAATTTTGTTTGAGGTTGTAACCAAAGCAGTTCGTATGATTTCAATTCCATTTTCACGGTGTTGATCTTTCCTGAAATGCCGCCATATTCCAAAAAATAGATAAGATGATCATCTCGTACAGCAGGACCTAGCGACCAGTGACTGTTACATTCTACTCTTCCACAGCCAATAATGCTGAATGATATCAAGTCTTTAAGTATTAGTTTTTCAAGACTTGAATACCCCAAAATACACGTTTTTATTTTTAAATTATTAGAATACGTCTTCATCAGTGCGAACTACATAGCCACAATACATACAGGTGTCCCTGTTAAGAGAAATCTGTTTTTTGCATTTTGGACATGGTGAACTATCACGTTTTTTCTTTGTTATTTTACCATCCAGAGAACCATCTTCTTCGTCAATATCAATCAATACGTCTTTAAACTCATCTTCAGTAAAGATACCCTTTTTTATCAATAACCTCAGAATTGTTCTGTTAAACAACGCCATTCTTGAGATATCGCTGGAGATTTCTTCTATTTTTTTATTAATGTTCATTTTATGTTCCTGCTATAGGCTTGAACTTTATATACAACTTCTGATTTTCCATGTATAGAAGAGCAGTGCTCCAACCGATAGCGCAATAAACAGTATCAGTCCCCCACAACCTATGAGACCCCAGAAAAAACAACCTTTTTTCTTTTTTTTCTCGCTTTCTGCTTGAATATATTGCTCTTGTTCCATAACTACACTCCTATATTCTTACTAATTTTTATTCCCATTCTATTGTGCTTGGCGGTTTTGATGAAATATCATACACTACGCGATTTATGCCTTTTACCTCGTTTATTATTCTATTGGATATTCGCTCAAGTAATTCATACGGGAGCCTTGCCCAGTTCGCTGTCATAGCATCTTCACTTGTAACTGCTCTTACTGCAACAGCATTCTCATATGTTCTCTCATCTCCCATAACGCCCACTGTCTTGACAGGCAACAGAACACAGAAGACCTGCCATAAACTCTGATACATGCCGAAAGCCTTGATTTCATCCATCAGAATCCAATCCGCATCACGCAGAACATCAAGCCTTTTCTTAGTTATATCGCCCAAAATCCTCACTGCAAGTCCCGGACCCGGGAAGGGCTGTCTTCTAATTAACTCATCCGGAAGCCCCAATTCTTTTCCAACAAGTCTCACTTCATCCTTAAAAAGCTCTTTTAACGGTTCTATCAACTTAAAATCCATTTTTTCAGGAAGCCCTCCCACATTATGATGTGTTTTAATAGTTGCAGACGGACCTCCTAATGGAGATATGCTTTCAATAACATCAGGATATAATGTACCTTGAGCTAAGAATTTAATTTTACCTAATTTCTTTGCCTCTTTTTCAAAAATCCTTATAAAAAGGCTACCTATTATTTTTCTTTTTTTCTCAGGATCTGTTACTCCTTTAAGTTTATTTAAGAACTCAGCCTGAGCATTGATTTTTTTTAAATTAATACCTGATTTTTTAAGTTTGTTTTCTACAAGTTCTCCCTCCTTCTTTCGAAGCAATCCATTATCAACAAAAACACATATCAAATTTTTGCCTATGGCTTTACTAAGAAGCACAGCGAGAACAGAAGAATCCACTCCCCCGCTTATTGCACATAAAACCTTCTCTTTGCCTATTTTCTTCTTTAGTTCTTTAATTGCATTATTCACAAATGACTTCATATTCCATCCCGGTTTGCAATCTGCTATTTCAGTAAGAAAATTCTTAATGATTGCCTTACCATTAGGCGTGTGTACCACTTCGGGATGAAACTGAATTCCGTAAAATTTCTTATGTTCATGTTCCATCGCTGCAATATGTGAATTGTCAGTCGCTCCAATTATTTTGAATCCTTGAGGAAGCTGTGTGATTTTATCTCCATGGCTCATCCAAACAGGTTCTTTTAAGGACAAGTCCCTAAACAAGTTTTCCCTGCATTTAGCATTGAGAACTGCCTTTCCGTATTCTCTCGCTTTTGCAGCAAGAACTTTACCGCCCAACATCTTTGCCATAAGCTGAGCACCGTAGCATATCCCAAGCACAGGTAATCCAATATTAAAAATATCTTTATCGCACATAGGACTCTCTTTTTCAGTGACACTGGCTGGACCTCCCGATAATATAATACAAGCTGGCATATTCCCGGACAGTTCGCGCACCTTGGTGTTATAAGAGATTATCTCTGAATATACACCGCATTCTCTTACACGCCGTGCAATAAGATGTGTATATTGTGACCCAAAGTCTAAAATAGCTACCCAGTCTTTATTGTCTTTATTCATTATTCTCCACTGCTTCAATAAAGATTTCTTCTAATGACCTCTTTATTGGCATAATAGATAATATCTGGCTATTACTGGATCTTAGAATGTCTACAGCTGTATTAACAAGATGCTCATTTAGGCTAACTTCAAACATGCCTTTATCAGTCCCTTCTTCAGCAATAGAAACTTCTGTAATTTTGTTTAGCTTATTATGAGTTTCTTTATCAATGTTCATCGCTTTGATTTTGACCGCATGTTTCATAGTTAAAAGATCATCAAGCCTTCCAATTTTATTTAGTCTTCCTTTATGCAAAATGCCTATTCTGTCGCAAATTAGTTCTGCTTCAGAGAGCTGGTGAGAACATAGAAAAAGAGTTTTGCCCTGTTCCCTTAATTTCAAAAACACATCTCTCATTTCCCTCTGCCCAATAGGATCCAAACCTGATGTTGGCTCATCAAGAAGCAGAAGATCCGGGTCATTAATCAGAGTTTGCGCAAGCCCTGCGCGCTGCAGCATACCTTTGGAATATGAAGAAAGTCTGACATGCGCTTTTTCTGCAAGCCCGACCAAATCCAGTATCTTATAAATGCGTCTCTTTCTCTCTATTGATGCTATTCCAAACAAGCTTCCACAAAAATCAAGCAATTCCCATGCTGTGAGATAGCTATATAAATACGAGACCTCTGATAAATAGCCAATTCTGTTTTTTGCCTCTATATTGCCTAACTGCTTACCCAAAACCCAGCCTTGCCCTTCGCTTGGAGAGATAAAACCCAATAATAACTTAAGAGTTGTTGTTTTGCCGGAACCATTTGGACCAAGCAGCCCAAATGTCTCTCCTTTATTAACCTCTATATTCAGATGATCTAATGCTAAAATCTTTGTTTTTTTCTGCATGCCAATAACATATTCCTTTGTAAGCCCTTCTGTCCTTATTACTATATTCGACATAATACTTTTCCTCCTATTTACCTCTCCAAAAGTTTCTATCCATACTTCTATATTGAATTGCCTCTGACACATGAGCAGCAGTTATATTTTTGCTCTGTTCCAGATCCGCAATTGTACGCGCAATTTTTAGTATTTTATCATAAGCTCTCGCACTTAACCCTAAACTATTTATCGCAACTTTTATAAGAGACTGTGTCTGATTGTCAAGCTGACAATGTTCTTTTATCTCCTTCGCATGCATATGAGCATTACAAAAAATCTTTCTTCCTTTAAATCTTTCCTGCTGAATCCTTCTAACATTATTAATTCTCTCTTTTACTACAGCAGAGGTTTCAGGCTGTGACTTGTCTGATATCTCCTGATAATTAAGAGCCGGAACGTCTACATGAATATCAATTCTATCAAGCAAAGGTCCGCTTATTTTAGAAATATAGTTCTGTATTTGGTACGGTGTACATCTACACGCTTTTACTGGATGCGTTAAATATCCGCATGGACATGGATTCATTGCTGCTATAAGCGTAAATTTGGAAGGATATGTATGAGATGCACTTGCGCGGGAAACGGTGACAACTCCGTCTTCAAGCGGCTGACGCAACACCTCAAGAGTACTGCGACGAAACTCAGGAAGCTCATCCAAAAATAATACGCCATAATGAGAAAGGCTCACCTCTCCCGGCCTTACCAGCTGCGTGCCTCCAATCAGGGCTACATCAGAAATTGTATGGTGCGGAGCTCTGAAAGGACGAGTCGCTATAAGTCCCTTTCCCTGAGAAAGAATACCGGCAATAGAGTGAACTTTAGTTACTTCCAAACTCTCTTCAAGCGTCATATCCGGCATTATAGTTGGTATTCTCCTTGCAAGCATTGTCTTGCCAGCTCCTGGAGGCCCGATCATCAGAACATTATGTCCGCCACCTATCGCAATTTCTATTGCTCTCTTTACATGCTGCTGCCCTTTAACATCTGAGAAATCAACATCATGTACGGAGTTCATTCTGAAGATTTTTTCAATATCCACTTTGAAAGGCGGAATATCTTCCACTTTATTTATGAAATCCACTGTTTGCTGAAGGTTATCCAATGGATATGTATCTATTTTGTCTACAACAGCTGCTTCCTGAATATTATCTGCCGGAACACAAAAGGAATGTCCGCTATTTCCATTAATTGTTAATGCCATTGGTAAGACTCCCCTAACAGACCTAATATCGCCATCAAGCGAAAGCTCTCCAACAAAGCAATGCTTGCTGATAGTTTGGCTGCTTATATAACCGGAACATGCAAGTATTCCCAAAGCAATAGGCAGGTCAAATGCTGAACCTTCTTTTTTGAGTTCTGCCGGTGCAAGATTAATTGTTATTCTTTTTTGAGGAAAAACAAATCCTGAATTCTTTATCGCGGCTTTAACCCTGTCACGACTCTCTTTTACCGCGTTATCAGGAAGTCCGACAATTGTAAGCGACGGAAGACCGTTAGCTACATCAGCCTCTACCTCTATTATTTTACCGCCAATTCCAACAACCGCACAGCCATAAACTTTTGAAAACATGTTCCGTTCCCATCGTATAAATTATCGTTATTCTATTATTATGGGGTCTGACAATCAAGAGCTAAAATACATATGTGTAGAGTACCGATTCATCCAACAATTCGTAACACAAAATACGGAATAATATTAAAAACAAATATAGCTATTTTATAAAAGGCTATGCCTGAATAATGAATTGCATTGAACGTTTCTACAGGAATCTTGAACCACT
>CAZMXO010000045.1:0-8696 GCA_964570265.1 uncultured bacterium | reverse complement strand
AAAGGAATTAGGAGTGCCTATTGCTACAACAAGTGCGAATATTTCAGGATATAACGAACAGTCATTATCCCTAGATAAACTCAGCAAAATGTTTGGAAACAAGGTTGATACTATCATTGACGACAACGAAACAAAACCTGAAGGAATTGAATCAACAATAGTCAATGCTGCAAGTTCTCCGCCCATGATTATAAGAGAGGGAGCTATCGCAGACGAAGTCAGAAAATATCTAATCTGATTTATGGGTAATCACTCAATTTTTGCATCTTTCAGTATATCTAGTGCGCTTTTTGAATAGTCATATATTTCTACTTCATCTATTATCCCGTTAAAACCGTATGCATAACCTTCGCAGTATGAGCCTATGTAGATGGTTTTTTGCCCTCTTGTAAGGGTTAGACCTGAGCCACTAGCGTTGACCTCCTCCCCATCAATATAAACTTTAAAAACAGAGCCGTCATATGTGCCTGCCATATGATACCAGATATTGTTATTAATAGGATTCTTTGCGGAATTTGAACATGCGCTCCAGATCCTTCCATTTCTGCCTTCTCCTGATCTTAATTGAATACGATTCCATGAAAGCATAAACCTAAATCCTTTTCCTCTGTCACTAACAGTGTTTGAGATAATCTCACAGGTATCAGAACGTTTATGCTTATCATTGAACCTAACCCATGACTCTACTGTTAGCCCTTTTGAAAAGTCGTATTTATCCATGTTATTAATCGTTACACAGCCATTCTTATTCCTTATTTTTTCATCACCGCTAAACTCAATAGCATTTCCTGTTCTTCCTTCTACCCATTTCGTATATTTGCCCTTTTTCATAATCTTGCCGTCGTTACCATTTCCACTTGAATCCTTCACTACCAAACCATCTCCTTCATCAAACTTCAAGTAGCAAATCGGACCTTTCCCCTCTTCTGCAAAACAAGGAATGCTGATTAGGGTACTTAATAAGATTGATATTGCCACAAACCATTTCTTTCTCATTTTTTATATATCTCTATCTCCGTTATCTTTGAATTCGGTCCGTTTGTTGCGGTAATCCAGATTCTTATTCTGTCTGTATTTAGCTGTTTAAATGTGTGTGTAATCATCTCAGCATTTTTTTCTGAAACTTTATATACTTCCTTCCATTCTCCTTGTACAAATGCCTGGATGCTGTAGTCTTTTAGGCTTCTTCCAAAAGGATAGACTATTACTTTTCCAATGTTGTGCTTCTCGGGCAATTTTATTTCAATCCAGTCAGGAAACTTGTTTGGCGTTGTATCCTGCCAAGTTAAGTTCCCGTATGTATCAGATTCGTCAATAATCCCATCTACCACCTGCCATAGACTGTTATCTTTGCGGCTGTATTTTCCTCCAGCTTTAGAAGAAGCATTAATTATCACTCCATCCTCTTCAAACATCTGAAATGCAAGATTTCCCAGTTTCTTCCTTGCCCGATTTATTTTGTCCACTTTTTTGCATATCTCTTTTACGCTCAAAAGTCCTGTCTTCTTCTTTGATGTCGTATATACATGTACTTCAAATGTATCAAATTCATCAACAAAAGAATCATCTTTTATAATAACACTTCTATCTTCTGATATCACATTTAACTGTTTAATAAATTTATTTATTCCCTGAATAGTGATTTGTACTTCTCTCGGTTTCATATCCGCGTTTGATATAAACAGGTATAATTCTCCATCTACATCCTTCAGAAGCGTTCTTATTTTATCTGAGTTGACCTTTACTTTCAGTTTTGATTTTGGTGCCAGTACTGCCTTGCAAAGATATACCAACTCCTGTGTTAAATGCGGAATGCCTATATAAAGTTCAGGATAATGCAAATACATGCGATTGTATTGAAGAATACTTTTTGCCCCACATATTATGGCCAGAAGACTCTGTTCCCGAAGTTCAATATATGTTGGAATACGACCATCAGCAGAGCCAAAATCCTCATAATTAAATCCCTGATGCATAAATCCTACCTGCTTCTTGTAGTTTGTGTATTTTAAATAATCTTCCATATGAATCGGTATTTCAGCAAAATCATTTATTCTTTTTTTTCTGGAAATATTTGGATATGGATGAGGTATATTGAAATCTGCAGCATTCGCATATGTCCTTCCTCCCTGGACACTATTATTGGATATGAGGACAGGATGATATGGGTCTTCCTCTCTTAATATCCGGTAAAGACCTTCCAGACTCTTCTGAGGAATGGGTAAACACTCCGGTTCATCTGCCATCCAATATGCAAAAAGTCCTGGATTGTCCTTAAATTTTGCCACTTTCTCCTTTGTGAACTTCTTTATGTAATCATCAAAGGCAACTCTGTGTTTTGTCGTACCTGACCAGTAGAAACATATAATCGTCTTTAAAGGAGACAGCAGTATTTGCGAAGTCATGAATACATTTGCATATTTTGATTCACATGTTCCCCATGCTCCAACAGGAAAGAATGGTTTTCCGTCAATATGCCAGTTTAGATCTCTATCAAGCCATACCTCTCCCTTCTTATATGGAAGCTTTTGAAGTGGATGTTTTGTCTGGGCTAATATTTTTCCGGTCTTGTCTTTTAATGCTGCAACTATATCCAGTTTTCCATATGGAAGTCTCTTACAATCAAACTCAGCTTTTGTTATGTTTTTTGGATTTGAAATACTTGTCTTTAGAATAGCTTCTGAAGCATCATTTTTTCTTATTTCTACATCCAAAACTGTATTTCGTAGCTTCTCTTTATCCAAATTATTTTCTACTTCTAATACAACCTTTTTCAGATTCTGTGTCTCAAATATCGCATCTCTGTAAAACGGCTCTATTACATTTATTGCTATTGGCACATATTCAATAGGTATCTTTATCCTTGTTAATGAGAGCATTCTCTTCGTGTTTGCATCATTAATAGATATATAACAATCGTATTCTCCCTGGTTCTCCAGTTCAAAGGTTCCTATTGGATATATTTTCTCCTTTTCTGAGGGCATATCTACTACATTTGATTTAATTTTGGGGTTCTTCTGCGGGTCAATAAGCCAGCACTCCAGTTTAATCTCCTGTTTTTTACCTGTATCATTCTTTACCGCAATATCAATCCTGACATTAAGCTTTTTATCCTTTATTTCTGTCGATATAATTGGGACTCCAACACTGTAGCAATATTTACTAAAATCTACATCAACACCTTTCAGTACTGCATAATCTCCCTGAGTATGGAATCCCCCTGATGTACTCACAATAGTTGAGAGTTCCGGAGGATTGTGTTTTTTTCTGCACAGATTAATTCCCCAACTGGATTTTACATTATGACTTATATCAAGAATATAGAATGGAATTGCTACTTCCGAAGACCAGTAATCCTTACCTATATATGTTTTTGTCTTCCATTCCCCACTCCAGTCTTCATGCTCGACAAAACCTGTTTGAACCCGTTCTGCATCATAGGTAAGACCAGTCGCACTTACTGCAAAATGAAAATATTTATTCCTGCTAAGCGTAGGATCAAGCATTATTTCTATACAATCTAGAAACACTTTCTTTGTCTTTGTATCTATACTGCTTACATCTGGCTCAAGACATTTCATGCCAATATAGATACCTTTATCATCATAAAGCACATATCCTATAGTCTGAAACTCTGCAGGTTTAGTTGTCCCCAATAATATAAAATTTGTTATTGGCTCTGCCTTCTGCCAGCAGGAATCAGTTAGCCTTCCGTCAATAGTTGGTGGAGAAACTGTTCGTCCTGCCTTAATAATAGTTTCTCCAGAGGAGAAAACCGGCAAGACAAAAATAAGTAGAGCTAAATAAAGCATGAGTTTATTTAATCTGTTCATCTCACGTATCATTCCTTTATTTCTGACGCATTTGTGGGGGCATGTAGAGCGGATTGCTAAAGTAATTCCTTAGAAAAGATATTGTCTAATCCTAAAATACAATATGGATCCAGTGTTTTCTTCACCTTTGCCATTTCTAAGATTCCTTTCCTGCCATACATTACTTCCAAATACTTATGTTTTATCTTTCCTATGCCGTGCTCTGCGGACACTGTTCCTCCCATTTTCACTGCTTTCCGGACAGCTTTACTGCATATGCCGTTAACTAATGACCTTTCTTCCTCACTCTTTGGAAATAAATTAAGATGCAAATGATTTTCGCCAATATGTCCATAGAGAACAAATTGTATGTTTTTATTATCCAAAACATGTTTGTAAAAATAGAAGAGCTTCTCAAATGATTCGTTAGGTACGGCAATATCAAGAGCAATCTTTGGCGATTTAATTTTTTTGAAGTAATCTCTTACCTTCTCAGGAAGTTTGTGCCGAAAATCTATAAGCTCCTGATACCTCTTTTTATCCTGACTTATCCATGTATCAATAACTTTATATTTATCCAGAAGGTTTAACCATACATCAAGAGTATCTTCTCCTTCTTCTTCCTCTATATAGAGAGCTGCCGTTGAACTGTTTGGTATACTACGAAAATCGCTTCTTAAAAAATCCAGGCTGTTTTTGTCAAAATATTCTAAGGAAACAGGTTTTAGGTTTAAATTATTCTTAATCTCAGAAACAAATTCTAAAAGCCTTTGTTCATCAGATAGAAAGATAACCATTATGAACCGAGACTTCAGATCATCAATTACTTCAACCTCTACCTCTGTAGTTACACCCAATGTCCCTTCCGAACCAATGAATAAATCAATCAGATCCATTTGAGGTCTTGAAAAATAACCTGCAGCATTCTTAACCTGTGGGCTGGTATAAGATGGAATTTTAACGGTTAATTCATCTGCTTTGATAATTCCATCTTTATCTGCAAAAATCTTGCCTCTTTCTATCTCCAGAAACTTGCCCGTAGAAAGCAGGACTTTGATCCTTTTTACATAATTGCGTGTTGGACCAAAGTAATAGCTATATTCTCCGGAAGCATTCGTTGCTATATTGCCTCCGATAAAAGCTGTTCTTTCTGTAGGAAACGGCGGATAAAACAAGTTCTGTTTAGCCAATGCTCCTAAAAAATCATTAATAATCACACCTGACTGTAAAACAGCTCTTTTGTTTTCTTTGTTTATTGATAGGATTTTATTTAATCTTTCTACTGAAAGGATGGCGCCGTCTCGTGGGATTCGGCTACCGACTGTCCCCGTTCCTCCTGCAGAAACAGTTAAAGGAATTCCTTTTTTAGCACATTCAGAGACAGCCTCTTTCACTTCTTCGTAAGTCTCAGGAATATAGAGAATATCAGCACTCCCCCCTTCCAAATTGGAAGCATCCTCTAAATATCCAACTATCTGATCTTTATCTCTTTTAATTATCATGTATTATTTTAATTTCCATTTTACATTTTTTCAGGCGCGGATATACCAAGAAGTCTAAGTCCGTTTACCAGAACAATTCCTGTAGATCTAACGATTAGAAGCCTTGCCTCTGTCAATTCTTTATTTCCGGTAACAACACGATGTTTATTATAAAAATTGTGGAATATTCCGGCAAGCTTCAGCAAATATCCAGCTATTTTGTGAGGTGCATAAGTTAGAGCGCTTACCTTGCATATGTCTTCAAATCCAGCTAATGTTTTTGCTAATTCAATCTCCTCCGGTTTATTTATGAGCTTTGTATTTAGTTTATCTGTTCCCTCTATATTAATTTTAGCCTCTTCTGCATGTTTTAATATATTACATATCCTCGCATGTGCATACTGAATATAATAAACAGGATTTTTAGAAGACTCTTCCTTTGCTAAATCCAAGTCAAAGTCAAGATGGCTGTTTTGTGAACGCATAAGAAAAAAGAATCTGGCAGCGTCCTTACCGACTTCCGACACCAAATCTCTCATTGTCTCAAACCTGCCAGCCCTTTTAGACATTTTAACTTTCTCTCCGTTGCGCATAAGATTAACCTGCTGAACTATAAAAATATCCAGCCATTTCTCATCAATACCCAATGCTTTCATAGCCATTTTCAATCTTCCTATATGACCATGATGATCAGGCCCCATAAAATCAATAGCTTTGTCAAATCCCCTATTAAACTTGTCAAGGTGGTACGCAATGTCTGCTAGAAAATATGTCGGTACTCCATTTTTTTTTACCAGAACTCTGTCCTCGTCGTCGCCAAACTCCGTTGATTTGAACCATAGTGCGCCATCTTTTTTGGATGTAACACCTAACTTTTCCAATTTTTTACGAGTATTGTCAATTTTGTCTGAATCATGCAGAAGTTCTTTCTCACTGAACCACTTATCAAACTCAACTCCAAAATCCTTCACATCACGCTTTTGGCTGCTTAATATAAAGTGCCTACATCTAAACCACACATCATCAGCTATCTTATTCAGCAAACTCTTACCCTTGTATACTCTATTTAGCTCTTCTGCCATATCCTTTACATAATCGCCGTGATAGCCATCATCAGGAAATTTAAAATCGGGATTATGTATCTGGGTATATCTTGCGATAAGCGATTCAACAAGCCTTGAAATCTGTTCTCCAGCATCATTTACATAGAATTCTCTTTTTACGTCATATCCGTTGAATGAGAGAATATTACACAAACTATCACCAATAGATGCGGCTCTTGCGCTTACTACATTAAGAGGACCTGTTGGATTAGAACCTACAAATTCCACCAGAATCTTTTTGTCTTTTCCTGTGTTACTTCTGCCATAATCCTCTCCTGCCAGAACAACTTCTCTAAAAATATCTATCCAAAACTTCTTGCTAATGTAAAAATTTATAAATCCGGGCTTAACCAGTTCAACCTTATCTACCAACAAATCTTTATCTAAAGATTTGTTTATATTCTTGCATAACTTTTCGCCTATGCTCATCGGGGACTCTTTTAATCTATTCGAATGCATCATGGCTGCATTTGTTGAAAAATCACCAAATTTCCCATCTTTTGTTCTCTCTACTGAAATACGCAGACCTTGAACGAAATAAGTTTTTTCAATACTATCCTGAACTATTCCTGCTATGTATTGAGTTTCATTAATCACTTTCTTTTCTCCTTTCTCAGAAACCAGTTTAATGCTTTAATCGATCTAGGATGAATCAATGCTTTTTTCTTTACTAAAGATGGAATCTTATTCCTCAAAATAAAAAGCATTGCTCTATCTATATCTTTCTCTGCCGCTTTTCTTGCATCTGCTATCCCTTTATGTCTTCTGGTCAATTCAATAAAATCCGCTACATATATAATTTTTGCGACATCGGACATCGCAGGAGCTGCTGTTGTATGATATCTTATTGCGCTTAATATTTGAGGATCTGTTATTCCAAAAAGAATACCGGCGAGTTTACTTCCGACCGGAGCATGGAGCAGAGACTCTGTCTCCAGTTCAAGCTTATCAATAGAAATTTTATATTTTTTAACATTATACACCAGTTCATCGTATGGCATTGATTTTGCGCAATCATGAAGAAGAGCTGCAAACTCAACCTTCTTCTCTGAAACACCAAATCTTCTTGCTAATTCCAGAGCAGTTTCACACGTTGAAAGAGAATGGGCATATGTTTGACCGCTAAGCATTTCTTTAAGTTTTTTCTTAATGTTGTCCATAGCTTTCGGCATTATATCATTTTGTTAGTATAAGACAATTCCGATTTGAGCGTATAAATTGTAATGGACTTAGTAATTTGTTAATATAAAAAACCGTGAAAAAAGCTTATATATTCATAGGGATTTGTATCTTTCTTGTTGTTTTCATTTCAAGTGTGCTCACTGTTGTTGATTACGGCATAACATGGGATGAGCCAATCCATATTTCCTACATTCTTCATCAGGTTGACTGGCTAAATTCCCCGCATCCTTTTTCAGAAAACACAATAAAAAATATCTGGTGCTTTGAAGCGCATCCGCCGCTTGTAAAATATGTTATAAGTGTAGGTTTATTATTGCTACACAAATCTGTTGGCATTCTATACGCTTCCAGAATCCCTATGTGCCTATTATTCTCTCTTCTTATAACCGCTGTTTATTTCTTTAGTCTAAGATACTACGATATTCATGCTGCTATTTTTTCATCCCTAGCACTGTTTCTCATGCCGCGCGTTTTTGCACATGGACATTTTGCAGTATATGACATTCCTATCGCTCTGGCCTGGTTTGTCGTGTGCTGGGCGTTTATCAAAGGAACCAGCTCTCTAAAATGGAGCATATTTGTCGGACTAATATCAGGACTTGCTTTATTAACAAAAGAGAACTCAGTATTTTTAATAATTCCTCTTTTATTCTGGGGGCAAATATACAGAAGAAAATTTTATTGGAGGAATACTCTCTTTATCCTTCTTCTTTCCCCTATAGTTCTTATAGCGCTCTGGCAAGGATTATGGTACGACCCTTTTTCTAATATTATTAAGTTTTATATGTATCATGTGAAACATAATCCTGTTAATGTTTTTTATCTTGGAAAAACCTACGGCGCGCAAATTGCTCCATGGCACTATCCATTCATCCTTTTAGCAACAACCGTCCCGCCCGCAACGCTCTTGTTATCAACATATGGAGTCCAAATATATATCAGAAAACACTTTAAAGACAAAATTTCAGGCATGGTCGTTATAAACATTTTATTTCTATTAATACTAATGTCATTACCAATAGCTCAAAAATATGACGGCATAAGACTTTTTATGCCTATATTTCCTTTTTTAGCTGTGCTTGCAGGCATAGGATTCTCTGAATTATATAAGAGAATAA
>CAZMXO010000044.1:0-8720 GCA_964570265.1 uncultured bacterium | reverse complement strand
AAACATGAAACCAATAATAGAAGTTGAAAATATTTCCAAACTCTACCATCTTGGACTCATAGGAGCAACAACTCTTCACGACTCTTTAGACCGCTGGTGGTATAAAATGCGTGGCAAAGAGGATGAGTTAAAAAAGATTGGCGCAAAACATCTAATGATTGAACCGAATGATCCTCAAGCAGGTCCCGAACCAAACACCATCTGGGCATTAAAGGACGTTTCATTTTCTGTTAAGCAAGGAGAGATCATTGGAATAATTGGTAAAAACGGAGCAGGCAAATCCACACTGCTTAAAATTCTTACCAGAATTACAGACCCAACTTCAGGCAGAGCGATCATGCGAGGAAGGGTAGCCTCGCTTTTAGAAGTTGGAACAGGTTTTCATCCTGAACTCACAGGACGTGAAAACATATATTTGAACGGCGCTATTCTTGGAATGAGAAAGCTTGAAATTGATAAAAAGTTTGATGAAATTGTAGATTTTTCAGGAGTTGAGAAGTTTATTGATACACCTGTAAAACGCTACAGTTCAGGTATGTATGTCCGTCTCGCTTTTGCAATCGCAGCTCATCTTGAACCGGAGATTTTACTTGTTGACGAAGTGCTGGCTGTTGGCGATGCAGAGTTTCAGAAGAAATGTTTGGGGAAGATGAAGGATGTTGCATCTGCTGGAAGGACTGTGTTGTTTGTTAGTCATAATATGGCAGCGATTGAAAATTTGTGTACCAGAACCATTGTGTTAAGAGATGGATGTCTAATTAAGGATAATATAACCAGAGAGAGCATCGCAGCGTACATGGCACAGGATATTAATTTGCAAGGTCAAAACTTGTCGAATTTCTCTAAGCGCAAGGGTAGCGGTGAGGTTCGTATCATTAACATTAGTTTGCGTGATGGTAACGACAGACCGATTGCCTTAGCTCAATCTGGAGGACCGCTAAAAATTGTATTGAAATTCATGAAACTATGTTCTGATTTTAATCAACGTATTTATGTGAGTGTATCCTGTAATACAATGACGGGGATTCCTGTTTTTCTTCAGCATAACAGAATGGCTGGAGTTAATTTTGACAATTTACCAAAAATGGGGAAGTTTATTTGTGAAATTGATACCTTCAATTTAACGCCCAGTACATATCTTCTTTCCGCAACAATCATAGCGGGTACCGACTATGTTGATACTATTCAGGATGCTTTACAATTAACAGTTGAGAGTGGGAATTACTTAGGTGGTGGTGAGATGCCCCCATCTAGTTTCGGCCCATGCCTAATGAAGGCGAACTGGAGCATTGCAAGCGACAAGATTAAGAAGGACAAAATATGCAGACGACATTAGCCAATTGGAAGGCATCTGCTAGGAGAATACAGAATGCCTTTCTGGAATGGTTACGCTACGAGAAGCAATTGAAAGACTTCCGTCGGGAGTTTCAAGAATATCAGAGGCAGAATACTAATGAACATTTTCTGTTGAGTGAGGAAAGCTTATACCCTTGCCTAAATGATCGAATTGAGCAAACGCCAGTTGAGCCGATATACTTTTATCAAGACGCATGGGCGTTTGAGAAGATTGTAAAGCAGCGCCCTGCACAACATATTGATGTAGGATCCCACCATAAATTTGTAGCACTTCTTTCTAAGGTGGTACCGGTAACGATGATTGATCTTCGTCCTCTATCACTGCCACTGGATACATTAAACTTCAAACAAGGTTCGATTCTAGAATTGCCTTTTGAGAATGAAAGCGTAGAGTCTTTATCCAGTCTCTGCGTAGTTGAACATATTGGTTTAGGACGTTATGGCGACTCAATTGACCCAGACGGCTCAGAGAAAGCAATAGAGGAGATGAAGCGAATTGTTCAGCCTGGCGGCGATTTGTATTTATCAGTTTCTCTTGACGATAAAAATAGGATATACTTCAATGCGCACAGAGCTTTCAAGGAAGAATACCTATTGGGATTATTTGAGCCTTTTCAGATTATAGAACGTCGGTATATTTATGGCCAAATCTTTGGTAATAAGCATAAGTCAGGATTCGGCATAGGTTGTTATCATTTAAAGTGTCTTAAATGATCCGTATTCGTTCAATTTCTGACAACTTTTATTTAGCTTCTTTTATAGGAGAATAACCATGGGAATAGTGCGTATGGGACCTCCGGAGGAGCTAATGCTTCAACTTAAGGATAAATATCAATTAAAGGACTTTATCGAAACAGGTACTTTTTATGGGGGCACATCCGTCTGGGCGTCGTCTTGTTTTGACAATGTTGTGACTATTGAGTATTCTAAAGAGATTTATGATCAGACATTCGCCAAGTATGGTAAAATACAAAATATTAACTTTCTGTTTGGCGATACGAGGTCTGTGCTTAAGACAATTGTTCCAAAATTAACCCGTCCATCTATATTCTGGTTAGATAGTCATTGGAGTGGCGGTCAATCTTATGGAGAGAATGATGAATGTTCACTTATTGAGGAAATTCTTACGATAAATATGTCTAACTGTGCTCATTTTCTATTTATAGATGATGCACGTCTGTTCACATCGCCTCCTCCGCAGCCTCATCGGATAGAGCAGTGGCCATCGATTGATAAAGTAATTGAAGAGCTTAAGTCTGGAACTCACAAGTATTACATTGTGATTATTGAAGATGTGATTATTGCAGTTCCGAAGTATGCAAAAGGATTCGTCGCCAGGTATTACCAAGAGGTAAGCACTAAAGCATGGAAGGAGCATGGTAAACCTCTTGAACATCCAATTAAACAAGGAGGTAGCTTGATTGTTCAAGGTTTGGGTCTTATAAGTTTATATACTAAATTAAAAAATTTAATCTCTAATCTTAAGGTATGGGTAATGCATAAATGATTCATCTTTATCCAATTTCTAATGCTTTCCATGATTGCCTCCATTGTCAGGTTCGGTTGGGAAGTTACCCCAAGTTTGTTATTAGAGAATCTAATTGATACACTAAGGTGAGAAATATGATAGGTGTAAATTCGTGGGGAAGACTCGGAAATCAAATGTTTCAGTTTGCTTTTGCGTATACAACTGCTAATAAATTAAATACCTCTTTTTTTATTGATGAATCTATTAATCCTTTTATACTCTCTGAATATTTCGAACTTGATAGGTATAATAAATTATACAATGCAGCTAAAAGAAAATGGTTCGGGCTTCGAAACTATAAGCAAATCAATCATCCAACTTATGATAACTGGAAATCACCTTCAGAAAATCTTTTATTCCTGACAGACAATACAATCTATAAAGGGTTTTTTCAGTCAGAAGAGTATTTTGAAAATTCAAAAGATAATATAAAAGGACTTTTCAAAATTAAAAATAATTATGCACAGGCGTTTGCATCAAAATATAAAAACATTTTTGATGAATATAAAACAATAGCAATTCATATCAGAAGAACAGATTATTTATCTTATGGGAATGATGCTTTGGGTAGCAAAAACCTCAGTTTGCCAATTTCCTATTATAAAAATTGTCTAAAAAGGATTAAAAACATAGATGAATATCTTGTGATTTTCGTGTCTGATGATATTGATTATGTAAAAGAAAAATTCGTTGGGATGGATAACTATCGGTTTGAATTTAATTCAGAAATTGTAGATTTTCAAATATTATTAAATGCAAATATATTAATACTATCAAATAGCACTTTTGCGTGGTGGGCTGCTTACTTAAATCCAAAGAGAAATAAGATATTAGCTCCCAAAAATTGGCTTGGCTTTAAAGTGGATAGGGAACATCCAATAGGAATATGCAAGAAACAATGGACATGGGTTGATATACCTTTAGACACAATCTAAATGGCAAAATAATAGGTCAGAACTTGAATTATAGTATATAGTATGATAATAGAAAAATGGTAAATGCGCTATTTTTTGTTAATGATTAGTCAGAGGTTTAATATGAATCGTGATTTAGCTCCTGTTGTTTTGTTTGTTTATAATAGGCTGGAACATATGAAAAAAACGGTTGAGGCATTACAAAAAAATATTTTAGCTAAAGACAGTAAGCTTTTTATATTTTCAGACGGGCTTATTTGTTTAGGTGAGCACAACCCAATTTATGAAATTTTTGCAAAGACTGTAAATACCGTTTTTTTTCGAAGAGAGGATATTAAGCAGATATGATTGTGAGAAAAAAATCATCAAATTCATTTATTCCACCGCATCCGCTGAAAACAGCGGTGTTGTTCCTGATCTTCAATCGTCCCGATACCACAAAACAGGTATTTGAGGCGATCCGCAAAGCAAAGCCACCAAGGCTTTATGTGGCCGCTGATGGACCAAGGACTGATAAATCCGGTGAGGCTGAAAAATGCGAGAAAGTGCGCCGGATTGCGACACAGGTGGATTGGGATTGCGAAGTAAAAACACTATTTAGAGAAAAAAATCTAGGATGTAAAGTAGCAGTAAGTTCGGGTATAAATTGGTTTTTTGAGCATGTGGAAGAAGGTATTGTTTTGGAAGATGATACGTTACCTGACCATTCATTTTTTGGGTTTTGCCATGAATTACTGGAAAAGTATAGAGATGATGAAAGAATTGGCATGGTAAGCGGTAATAATTTTCAATCTGGCAGAAAAAGAACTACTTACAGCTATCATTTTTCTCGCTATGGCATGATATGGGGCTGGGCAAGCTGGCGAAGAGCATGGGAGAAGTACTGTGTCAATATGAAGTTATGGCCTGAGATTCGCGATGGTGAGTGGTTACAGGATATATTGGGTGATAAAAATGCTGCTAATTATTGGGCACGAATTTTTGAAAATGTTTATCAAAAAAAAATAGATACATGGGATTACCAATGGGCTTTTACTAGGTTTGTAAACAATTATCTAATACTACGTCCAAATGAAAATATAGTTGCAAATATTGGGTTTGGCGAGGATTCTACTCATACTGAAGGAGTGGGTAGGCCAGAGTATATAAAAACAGAACCAATGAAGTTCCCTCTTTTGCACCCCCCTTATGTTATACCTGATTCAGTAGCAGATAATTTTATTCAAAGTCAAATATTATCACCTAAACCATCATCTAAATCATTACTAATACGATCTGTTAGTAAGATTCGAAGATTTTTAACTGTCATATATAGGATATATAATAAATGAAAAAGATATCTGTTTTTGATACCATCATAAGTGATTATAATCTTGGAAATCAGATAATAATGGAAGCCTTATACAAGCAACTACAAGATATTTTTCCTTTTGGATTTTTCTTTAAATTACTGTTATCATCGATGAAATCTAGAACTATATTAGTGAAATTGCCTAATCAGACTTCAAAAGATTTGGTGGTTTGTAGGATTGCCGCAGATAGAACATTATGTATCAATTATGCAAAATAGATTTTTTGTGATATCTTCTAAGCTTAAGAGAATGGGGTGGCATAGACTCAAACAGATAAGAAGTGATGTATGTATAATCTCTAAGTATTCTAAGACTCTGATCAAGCAAAGAGAAGTCCTCATATCACTTAGTGATATTCAAAAGATCATGACGGTTTTGCGTTGTCACCATGCATTGCTCGCATTGCCGGAGATTTATCAACCTGTTTTGGTTCCATGTCTTATGCATCTTAAAGCAAAGAGACCGTGTAACGATCGGTTAGCGTTAATTCTTAACGACATGGAATGTCTTCCTGCTAAAGTTAACGATATCGGTTGCCAGATTGGATTTTTCTCGTTTTCGCTTGCTGAGAGAGGATACTCGGTGATTGGGTATGACATGGATGAACGGAATATTGAAATCTGTTGCATGCTTAATAAGTTGAATAACCTTTCTACCATGTCGACATTTAGAAACATTGCATTTATGCCTGAAAATGTCAAATTCTTTGCCTCGGCAGACTATACATTGTGTCTGGCGGTTTTTCATCATATTATCTACTATCATGGGCTTTCGGTAGCCCAAAAACTTATCTCTGTGTTACGAAACAAGACCCGTAAGAAACTCTATTTTGAAATAGGGCAATCTAATGAGCCGGTTGAGCCTTGGGCAAAGCATCTACCTGATATGGGAGATGATCCATTTGAATGGATTGCTAACTTTCTGCGAAGTGGAGGCTTTAAGAACATAAAAGTTCTTGGTTTGGTACCAACCCACGTAAGTAATATACATCGCTACTTAGTGGCAGCGAGTCCATAATGAATTTTGAAATACTAAAAACATGGACGATCCCCTATCCAGGTTGCGAGCCAAGCCAAATAAGACAAAAGGAGTTTAATATTGTACGACTTAAGGATGGTAACTTGGCTTTTTGTAAGGTGGATACTGCTCCAGAATACCTTGCGCATGAAGCTGAGATTCTTTCTGGTCTTAATGACCTCGATTGTGTTCCTTTGCTTATATACCAAACGCCAACTGCCATTTTTACAACTTATATTAAAGGAAAACTACTTCCAGAGATAATGGATAGTTTAGGAGTTGCTGAATGCATAAAGGTGGGTTGGCAGATTCTGGCTATTGTTGCACGTGTTCACAAAAAAGGTGTGATACACAGCGACATTAGATCGTGGAATTTTATCTATGGAGATGATACGCACCTTTACATAATTGACTTTGAATATGCGTATTTCAAATATCAACAATCAGAAGTAGATTCTCTTCTTAGGGTTCATCATGGGGAAAATCTTAAGACACCATTTCTTGATTGGATCGATGCATGGAAGTGCATAGTAAATGTCTGGCAGATATCAACGCATCGAATTATTAAAAATGTTCTTGTTTATATTCCGATAAGTATTCATTGGGGAATGCGCAGGATAATGCGTCTACTAAGAAAATTTTAATTGGTAAATAAATTGAAAAAAGCAGCATTCATAGATCACTCTTTTCATAAGAAAACCCTGTGTACTGTTTTTCTAAAAGAACTATTATCAAAAAAATATGAACTTACAGAATTATGGGATGAATCATGGAAAGGGGGCGAAAGAGTTAGCGTAGACTATTTGAATGATAATAATTTTTACACACTATTCTTTTTTCAACTCCTTCCCCCTATTTCCTATTTGAAAAAATTAAATTGTAAAAACATAGTCTGGTTTCCAATGTATGACAACGAAGGAATTAAAGATTTTACGTCCTATGTCCCTTACTTAGGTCTCAACATGAAAATATTTTCTTTTTCTAAAAAGTTATATTGCAACTTAAAGAAAGCGAGTCTAGATTGCTATTATTACAAATACCACTTAAAGCCAGTTGTTCCGATTTCACCTTGTAGTGAATCTAAAAGAGTGTTTTTCTGGATGCGCACTTCAGACATTACGTGGGACATTGTTAAAAAATTATTGGGGGAAAATTATGATGGAGAAATAATCATAAAAGCTACTCCTGATCCTGATTACAAAATCAATATTCCTTCAAAGGAAGATATTGACCAATACAACATTCAAATAGTTAATGATTGGCTCAGTAAGAAAGATTACAACAGATTATTATCTTCTTGTAATATCTTTATAGCTCCAAGACAGGCTGAAGGAATAGGAATAAGCTTTATTGAAGCACTATCCCAAGGAATGTGTATAATTGCCCCTGATAATTCAACTATGAACGAATATATTGTTCATGAAAGAAATGGATTGTTATATGATCTAAAAAATCCAAGGGAATTAAACCTAAGTAATCTTGCGGAAATGCGTGAGAATGCAATTAAAACAGCAGAAGAGGATTATGAATTATGGGGAAAAACAAAAGACAAAATTCTCATTGATTTAAATAAAAACCCCCATTTAATAAAATCGTTATATCTGAAATCAGTGTACGTTTATTACCTATTCTGTCCCAAATTAAGATTCTTTCTTTTACGTCCATTATCAAAAATAAAATCGATATTACAAAAATGAATAATTTCCCTAAAATAAGCGTCATTACTCCTTCGTACAATAGTGGCAAGTACATTGAACAAGCCATTCAAAATGTTTTACTGCAAAATTATCCAAATTTCGAGCATATAATTGTTGACGGTGGTTCAACAGACGGCACTCTTGATATACTAAAAAAACACTCCCACCTAAAATGGATTTCTGAGCCGGATAATGGACAGTCAGATGCTATGAACAAAGGCTTTAAAATGTCATCAGGGGAAATAATAGTTTATTTAAACGCCGATGATTATTTTGAAGTAAAAGCATTTCAACGAGTTATGGATTTTTTTGGAGAGAACCCTGATGTTTCATTTGTAGTTGGGAAACTCAAAGTTCTTGATTCTCAAGGCAATTACTGGATTAATGATCCTAAAATATCTTTTAAGGAAATGCTGTACTGGTGGAAACCAGATGCCTTTTCATATAATTCGTCTGCCTACTTTTATAAGAGAGGGGTTCAGGAGAAGGTAGGTCCTTTTGATGAAAAAAAACATTATGCTTTGGATTATGATTTTTTATTAAGAGTATCTCTTCATTATAAACTCTTCAAAATTAATGAAACATTGGGTAACTATCGTTATATTAAAGGCACTAAGACTTATGAATCATGTAAAACCGACCACTCAAAAAAACAACTCGAATTTGCAAAAGAATTCTGGAAATACTTAAAATTAAAGGAAAGTTTTTTAATAAGATTCTCTTGGTCTTATTACAATGATGTATCATGTTGTGGTAAGTTGTTACGTTTTATCATGCGAGTGATAACGAAAATGCATAAAGTAACGTTGCTCTTATCACATCCCAATCTAAAAAAGAAATCGTGAAAGATTAAGAA
>CAZMXO010000043.1:0-8944 GCA_964570265.1 uncultured bacterium | reverse complement strand
GCCCCTTGTCTCTCGCTAGCAAACTAATCTTATGAGCTGTATCCATTGAATCATTGCCACCAATATAAAAGAAATAGCCAATATTGTGTGCTTTAAAAACATCTATAACACGATTAAAATCCGCAACTTGTTCCTGCTTTAATTTATAGCGGCATGTTCCTATTGCTCCGGCAGCCGGAGTTGTTCTTAAAAAAGATATTTCCTCTTCGCTCTGAGCGCTTAAATCCAGCAGTTCCTCCTTAAGAACCCCCTCTATTCCATGGTATCCGGCATATATTTTGCCGAACTTCTCAGGAAACATTTTACATGTCTCGATAACTCCCCTAAGAGAATTGTTAATTACCGGAGATGGACCACCGGACTGCGCAATAACAACATTTTTTACTTCACTCATTATTCTAACTCCTCCATTTAAACTGTTTATACTCCACTAAAAGCAGAAAATCCTCCATCTACCGGAACTACAACTCCTGTCACAAACTCGGATGCGGGAGAGACAAGCCATATAAGAGATCCAATTAAATCAGCCGGATCACCGAAACGACGCATTGGAGTATGCTTTAGTATAGTTTCCCCTCTTGGAGTAAGTTTACCTGTTTTTTCATCGGTAAGCAGAAAACGATTCTGATCTGTTAAAAAGAATCCAGGCGCAACAGCATTAACTCTAATATTTACAGGAGCTAGATGAGTTGCAAGCCATTGTGTAAAATTCGATACAGCTGCCTTTGCCGCTGAGTATGCAGGAATCTTTGTTAAAGGTCTGAATGCATTCATGGAAGATACATTTATGATGGTTCCTCCATCTACATTAGAACTCATTATCTTCGCAAATACCTGGGTCGGGAGAAGAGTGCCTAGAAAATTCAGATTGAAAACAAATTGCACTGCTTCCTGATCCATATCAAAAAAACTTCCCGGTACGTCAATTTCTTTTAGATCCTCAGGCTCCAGAGTCTCTTTGGCTGTAGTTGCCTTTGGACTGTTGCCTCCAGCTCCGTTTACAAGAATATCCACCCTTCCAAATAATTTCAATATTTTGACAGATGCTTTTTCAATGCTTTTTTTATTCAGCACATCGCAGGCTAAGCCTACTGCTTTCCCGCCATGTTTTATAATCTCATCAGCAATTTCTAATGCTATATTCTCCCTGAGATCAAGAATGGCTACTTTTACTCCGCATTTTGACAATGCTCTTGCCATTTCGCCACAAAGAACCCCACCACCTCCTGTTATTACTGCTACTTTACCACTAATGTTAAATAACTTATTATTGTCCATTTTGATCTCCTAAATTATTTTCCTTACCTATCCACGAATGCTGTGGATCTTCCTTGGGAATAAGTTTTCTATTTTTCCCAGCGAGTATCCAGAGGTAATAAACTGAATATCCCGGCGCAGCGCACACTGGATGATATCCTCTTGGCATAACAGTCACAGTATTGTTTTTCAAAACTATTGCCTCATCGAAACCCTCATCTTTCGAGTCAGGCGCTGTATAAAGTCTCTGCATACCAAATCCGTCTTCGGACTGAATTTTAAAAAAGCATACCTCTTCTAATTTCGTCTCTTCCGGCGGATTTTCAATATCGTGTTTATATGGAGGGAATGATGACCAATTACCGGGAGGACTTATCGTTTCACCAACAAGAAGACACCCTGCAGGTGTACGCTCATCAAGAATATCATACACATTTCTTGTCCAAACCCCTTTTCCAACAGACCGCACTCTTACTTTATCGGGAGTTATAATAACAGGTTCCCCAACAAAATCAGTCCTTCCCTTGCATACAGCTACTTCCAAATCAGTTGATGCGGTAATATCGTATTTGTTTTCTTTTGGTATATATGCAGCATAAGCCTTGCCGCTAAACACATCCTTTCTTCCGCCTATTGGACCCCACTTTACAGTGCTCGTACTGATGACACATTTACCCTTAAGAATAATCAGGACAACCTCATTATCCTCTGTGTCTTCTGAATATTGTTCTCCTGAAGAAAGTTTTATAATCCCGAATTCGATATAATTCAATAATTCTCCATCAGGAAACAATACCTTTGTATAACCGGGCTTTTGTTCATAATTAAATCTAAGATTCATATTGTTTCCCCCCCTGCATTTTTTATTTTCTCCTCAATCATTTTCCTATCTTCTGCGCCCAATTCTACTGCTTTTTTCCACTGCTTAATAGCTTCATTATACATTTTTTTTTGAAAATACACATCTCCAAGGTGATCTCTTATTACAGAATCATCTTTTTCCTCTTTAGTAAGTTCCACAGCTCTTTCAAGCTGAAACATTGCCTGATCCAGCATTCCCTTTTTGTAATATGCCCATCCCAAACTGTCAGCAAAATAGCCATTCTCCGGCTCAATTTCAAGAGCCTTTTTAATTAACTTTATAGATTTATTAAGTCGCTTCCCTCTATCTATGTGCATGTATCCTAAGTAATTATAAGTTTCCGCACAATCCGGATTTAATTTTATGGCAAGGTTAAATTGTTTGGTTGCACAATGAATCTTTCCCAAACGTTCGTAGGCAACCCCAAGATAATAATAACCTAAATCAGATCTGTATATCTTCAATAGCTTTTTATAGAAAATAATAGCGCGTTCGTAGTCTCCCTGCTTACTGTACATAAGCCCCTGATGTAAATACAAGGCACCAAGAACTGTACTAAGTCTTGTATTCTTCCGATCCAACTCAGACAAAACTCTATATTGTTCTGCGGCAGGCTCAATAAGTCCCATGCTAACGTAGAGTTTAGCCAAGTTGTATCTTGGCCTTATTGCCGCACCATCTGCTTGTATTGTAATCTCATATTCACCTATAGCCTTACCAATCTCTCCTTTGTTTTCGTGAATAACACCCATACAATAATGCGCGTATGCATCAGAATTATGAGAAGATAGATTTTTGTTATGTGTAAGTGTTGCGCAACCCGATAAAGACACTAAAAGCGCAAAAAATAATATCAAATGCCAAAACATATTAGGGCAGATACATGGATCTGCCCCTACATTCCGATTTCCATATTGTAGGGGCGAATCTGTATATTCGCCCTTTCCCGAATTAAATTTTCGGACATTTGAATTTTGGATTTTGTTATTTGGCATTCTGCCTAGTAGATTACTTTGTTGAGTGGATACTCTACAATGCCTTGCGCACCGGCTTTTTTTAACTTAGGGATAATATCTCTAACAGTGTTTTCGTCTATTATTACTTCCAGCGCTACCCATTTACCGTCAACTAATTGCGATATTGTAGGAGTCTTCACTGCAGGTAGTATCTTTAGGATTTTTTTTAGATTTTCCTGACTAACATTCATTTTAAGACCAACCTTTTCTTCAGCATTAAGAGCACCTGTGAGAAGCATTGCAAGATTCTGGATCTTTCTCCTTTTCCACGCGTCTTTCCATGCGCTTTTACTCGCAATAAGTTTGGTTGTTGAAGTCATAATTTCATCTATTATCCGAATGTTATTTGCACGTAAAGAGGAACCTGTTTCAGTAAGTTCAACAATTGCATCCACAAGGTTAGGAACCTTTGCTTCAGTTGCACCCCATGAAAATTCTACTTCTGCTTTCACCCCTTTAGATTTAAGATACTTCTTCGTAACATTTACAAGTTCAGTTGCAATCCTCTTTCCTTCCAGATCTTTAACTGTCTTTATTTCTGAATTATCATTAACTCCTAAAATCCACTTAACCGGTTTCATCCCGCTTTTCGCATATATAAGATCTGCTACTTCAACGACCTGAACGCCATTTTCCATTATCCAATCCTTCCCTGTCAGACCACAATCCAGAACACCGCTATATACATATCTTGCCATTTCCTGCGCCCTGATAAGAATGGCCTCAATCTCGCTATCATCAACTATTGGAAAGTAAGAACGTTCAGAAGCCGATATATTAAATCCAGCTTTTTTAAATATCTTGGCAGTTGCTTCCTGAAGACTCCCTTTTGGTAATCCAATTTTTAGTTTCACTATTTATTCTCCTTACATATAATATTTTTCTACCGCTTTATCCCATAACCCTTTTGCTTTAAGGATCATGTTGACAACTTCGCGTACAGCCCCTTCGCCACCATTTTTCTCAGTTACGTAATGCGCAACTTGTTTTGCTTCTTCCTGAGCATTTGCTACGGCTACCGCAAAGCCTACTCTCCTGAGAACAGGAAGATCATGTAGATCATCACCTATATAGGCAACTTCTTCATCAGCCAATTTATATTTGTCTATCAGCCTCTCATATGCAATAAGTTTACTTTCTGTAGTCTGATAAACCTCTTTTATCTTTAATTCTTTTGCACGAATCTCTGTTACCTTAGATTTACGCGCAGATATTATTGCCACCTTTAAACCTACCCTTTGAGCCAAAACTATTCCAACACCATCCTGCACATTAAAAAATTTTATCTCTTCAGCAGAACCAGTCCATACAATCCGTCCATCCGTCAAGACCCCATCCACATCAAGAATAAGCATTCTTACTTTTTTTATTCTATTATTATCAACCATCTACACACCTTTATTTAATAACTGGCAAGATAGCAAATCAGATAGAAATTTTCAACCTTAATTATTCTTTCCTATCTACTATAAACTGTGCAATTTGCCTGAGGATATCAGCTCTTTTGTCAAAAATATCAAGCTTCATCAATGCTTTATTTATCAGATCTTCAGCTCTTTTTTTAGATTCTCCTATGCCCAAAAAAGCCGGATAATTAAATCCTTTTTTACTATCCTGTTCTTCATCCAAGATGTCATCTGTAATCTGGAATGCAATCCCTATTAATTTACCATATTCATACAACGCATCCTCTTCCGCTTTAGATGCTCCTGACAAAATGGCTCCAATCTTAAGAGAAACAGCAATAAGAGCTCCTGTCTTATGAGTACAGACAAACTCTAATTCAGGCAATTGAGTTTTATCCTTATCCCATGATATATCAACTACCTGTCCGCCTATCATGCCGAATGTACCAATCGCTTTGGACATTAGGTTTATTACTCTTAATGCAAGCTTGCTGTCCGTTACCTCTTCAGATAGTATTTCAAACGCGATAGTCAATAATGCATCTCCTGTAAGAATAGCTATGTCCTCTCCAAACTTTTTATGAGAAGTCAACCTCCCTCTTCTATACTCATCATTATCCATAGCAGGCAGATCATCGTGAACTAATGAATAATTATGTACAAGCTCTATTGCACACGCAGCCGACAGCAGTTTTCTCTCATCTTGCGAAAATATCTCTCCGACAGCAAGCATCAAAATGGGTCTCAGTCGTTTCCCTCCTGAAAACACACTATATCTTGTGGCTTCATGTATGATCTGAGGATATTCAGTTTTTTCTGGCATATATTTACGGAGTTCGACGTCTATAGTCCTCTTTTTTGCAGACAAATAATCTTTTAAGTTCATTTTTCTTTCTCGTTCAATTCAAATGGTTCTTTGATTGCAACGCCATTGACATCCTTCTTAAGTATCTCCACCTTCTTTTCCACTTCCCTCAATTTAACCGAGCAAAACTTTGCTAGCTTTACTCCCTCCTCAAAGAGTTCCATGGATTCATCTAAAGACACACTTCCTTCTTCCATCTCTTTTACTATGTTTTCCAGCTTGCACAGGGCCTGCTCAAATTTTAATTCTTTCATAACCTGATTTCCTTTCATTATCTATTAATTTTTTTATATCATCCGCTAAAGGCGCTATGAACTCTACGGTCTTATTTGAAATTGGATGAGAAAAACTAATTCTGTAAGCATGCAATGCCTGACGATCAATGAGACTATCCGGCTTAGATTCTAACTCTTTACTTTTTCCGTATGTTTTGTCGCCTAGGATCGGATAACCAAGACAAGCCATATGAACCCGAATTTGATGTGTCCTTCCTGTTCTTGGATAAGCGTTAATAAGTGTATCCTTATGGTAGCGTTCAAGTACGTTGAATTTAGTAAGCGCTCTTTTTCCGCCAACATAAGCAATTGCCATTTTTGTTCTGTCTGATATACATCTTGCAATCGGTCGATTTATCTCGCCTTCATCCTGCGAGATCACTCCTCTTACAACAGCCATATAGGTCTTTCTCACTTTTCTATTTTTAAACTGTTCTGCTAAATTGGCGTGAGCAATATTATCTTTCGCCGCAATAATAACGCCTGACGTATCCTTATCCAGTCTATGAACTATACCAGGACGAATATGCCCATTTAAATTCGACAGTGTTTTGCAATGATACAATAAAAAATTCACAACTGTGCCCGTAACCATTCGTTGTGCAGGATGCACAATAATCCCTGCAGGTTTATTAATAATTATTATACTATCATCTTCGTATAATATACTCAGCGCCATATTCTCCGGTTCTAGTTTTACTTCAGTATTATCCTGAAGTTTTGGGATGATTATTCGTATATTATCACTTATTTTAAGAAAATATCCCGGCTTTGTTTTTTTTTCATTTACATAAGCTTGATTGTCAATAATTAGATTATGAATGAAAGACCTTGAACACATATCTAGTCTATTTGCCAGAAATTTATCCAGCCGTTCTCCAACATTCTGCGCGTCAGCTATAAATTTATATTCCATATTTTTTCGCAACCTCCTAGAGCCCACGACCAGAGTCGAACCGGTGACCTCATCATTACGAGTGACGTGCTCTACCAACTGAGCTACGTGGGCATAAAAAAGTGCCGGGGCGCAGAATTGAACTGCGGACACGCGGATTTTCAGTCCGCTGCTCTACCGACTGAGCTACCCCGGCGAATTAAGATTAACACACGTACGATTATACAAATTTTTGTATTAATGACAAGCTTCTATTTAATTAAACTCTTAATTTTTTTTAGTGAATCTGCAAAATTTTTATAATCAATTTCAAGAAATTTCATTTCAAGGAATTTTGTGTTTTTATCTATTCTTTTTTTTATTTCTTCAATAAAAATTCCGTTTTCATTAACTAGTTTTTCTCCGCGATAGACCTTGCTTATGGAACATGAAGGAGAACGTGCTATGCCGATTATTATTTTACGGTCTATATCTGCAAAGTCTTCAAGCTTTTTTATTACGCCTTGAGCTAATCTGCTACAATGGTCTCTGAATCCTACTAGCTCTTCATACTCATCCTTCGTCATTTTAGCTCGCTTCCCAAGAAAAGAAAACTCGGGACAGGGAAGCTGTTCCAACAAAACATCATGTCCGAACATTAACTCATTAACAGCCTCTACTATATTCACATTAGGCTTAGAAAGTCCGTCTGCTCTAACTTCAGGATTTAACAGACAATGCGATACAAATAAAATAGTTTTCATTACTCTATTTGCCTTGTGTATAACTTTTGCATTTTTTGCTTAAGGGACAATTTTTGCACACCGGTTTTGTCTTGCAGTAATTCTTACCTAACTCAACTATAAGAGCGTGAAACTCCTTATAAACTTCTATATCTTCTGGAATACTGCTTTCAAAAAAATTCTTTAATGGTTCATATTCCAAGTCATCCGTTAACTGCAATCTCTCACAGATGCGTTTTGTATAAGCGTCTATTACGAAAGAAGGTTTTTCTGCAGCATAAAGAATTATTGAATCAGCAGTTTCAGGACCAATACCATTAAGTGAAAGTAATTCAGTCCTCATAGAACTAGTTTCTTTATTGAATAGCCCTTTTAAGCTACCATTATATTCACTGGAAATGTAGGCGCATATACCCTTTAGTCTTTTGGCTTTCTGCCTGTAGAAACCCGTTGGCTTTATATAAACTTCTAATTTCCCGAGAGGAAGATTTGATATTTTAGACAAATCCAGAACATGATTATTTTTTAAATTATCAATAGCCTTTTCGACGTTTTTCCAAGCTACCTGCTGAGTAAGAACCGCTCCGACAACTACTTCGAAAGGAGTCTCTGCCGGCCACCAATGCTGCGAACCGAAATGCAAAAAAAGAAATTCATAGAGCTCATGCGGACTAATAAGAGACTGAAACATGCTTTATTAAAGTTTTTCTTCCTCAGGCTTGTTCTCCACAGCCTCTTCAACTTCTATAGGAGCCTCTTTCTGGGATTCATTTTCTGCTGGCTTACTTTCTTCTGACTTTTGATTTTCTTCAGATGGTTCAGTTTTCTCTAATTCTTGAGTCTCTTTGACAGGTTCTTCAAGTTTCTTCTCTTCTGTTTTCACAGCTTCTTTAGGAGCTTCTTTCTCTGGTTCTGCTTTTTTCTTCTTTGATTCTTCTTCTTTCTTTTCTTTTCCTAGAATCTCGCTCATTAATCTTTGTTTTCTTTTTATTCTTTTCTTCAAAAGCCTTATTTCTTTATTTCCTGCTACTTTTTCCGCTTTCTCTATTTTCTCAGCAAGCTTTTTCTTTAGTACCTCTATCTTCTGCTTTAAATCTTCAACTATTTTCATATACTTACTCCTAAAGGTTTTAAGTTCACTGCCAGTTCGCTACGTTACCATATTTCTAATTAATTGAAAAGCGTATTTTTACTCCCCTATGATCTTTACTAAAACTCGTTTTTTTCGTCTGCCGTCAAACTCTCCATAGAATATCTGCTCCCATGGACCAAAATCAAGCTTTCCGTCTGTTACTGCAACCACAACCTCCCGCCCCATTATCTGACGCTTCATGTGAGCATCTGCATTATCCTCAAAACCATTATGTTCGTATTGAGAAATCGGTTCATGAGGTGCAAGCTTCTCAAGCCATTTGTCATAGTCATGAATCAGTCCCTGTTCATTATCATTAATATATACACTGGCTGTTATGTGCATAGCATTAGCAAGACATAAGCCCTCTTTTATTTCACTTTCCTTGAGCGCTTTTTCTACATCAGATGTGATGTTTATATAATCTCGTCTGTGTGGCGTCTGAAAAACCAGTTCTTTTCTATATGATTTCATTTCTAATTACCTCCAATAATTCTCCAACAAGATACAATGA
>CAZMXO010000042.1:0-8948 GCA_964570265.1 uncultured bacterium | reverse complement strand
GAAGAGTTGTGAGTGTGGCTATTGCAAACGCTAAGGCACTATGTCCGCTTGGCATCCCACCGTGTAGAACAGTGCCTTTTTTGATAAATATTTTCGCAATAAGCGTAGCCATCAGAACTCCAATTAAAACAATAAATGCAATGTGATACGTTGAATCTTTTGCCTTGTCTATAACTGATTTTGCGGGCGATTGCAAAGAATAAACAAGAAGAAGATAGCCTACAAGAACAGCATTTACCGAACATATAAAAACCACTCCGGCAGCAATATTTTTAACAATACGTGCTATCGGATGATATTTTTTTGTAATCATATCTATGATTAATTCAATAGCAGTATTAAGCATCTCTGCGACTAAAACCAATGTTACTGTACAGCATAGGATGATAAATTCGACTCTTGTGAGCTTAAGAAACAAGCTAATTATAAATACGGCCGCAGCTATGAAAAAATGAATTCGCATGTTTTTTTGTGTTTTTAAGGTATATATGAATCCATCAATAGCGCTGTTAAAGCTGTCTAATAGGCTTCTTTTCTGCTTCATACTAGTTCCCTTACAAGCTGTTCCTGGCGATTTGTCATTCTTTTTGCTTCACATGTGGATGTATCTGTATAAGAAAGCAAGTGTAGTGTTCCATGTATTGACAGACGTATCATTTCCTCATCAAAAGGGATATTCATATCTTTCGCCTGTATTTCGGCTGACTCTGCAGATATTACGATCTCTCCCAATATATCTTCGCATATTGCAGGGAATTCGTTTTCTTTCATTGGGAATGCCAGAATATCAGTAACGGAGCATTTCCCTCTGTATGTTGCATTTAACTGTTTTATCTTAGAGTTCGCTACAATAGCAACACTAACTTGAGCGTCCTGAGAACACCTTTCGCTTTTTAGAGTGTGTAAAATAGCTTTCCTAATTAAACTGTTATTTATTTTTATTTTTTTTTGGAGATTGGTTATCTCTACTTTCATTGTTTTCATTTGCGTCCGGGTATTCAATCCTTGAATGAAACATGCTTATCAGTATATGTGTAAAACTTTTAGCAATTTTGCTCAGATCTTTTAAGGTCAAAGTACTCTCATTAAGTTGATGATCACTAAATTTACTGTTTATAATTTTTTCAACCATAGTCTTAATTCTGGCTGAAGTTGGGTCATTTAATGTTCTGGAGGCAGCTTCTACAGAATCCGCAAGCATTACAATAGCAGCTTCCCTTGTCTGGGGCTTTGGACCTGGATAGCGAAAATCTTCTTCTTTTACAGAGTTATGATTGTCATTTTCCAATGCACGCTGAAAGAAAAAAGAGGTCAGAGTTGTACCATGATGCTGTTCAATAATATCAGTTATAAGCTTGGGTAGTTTTGCCTCTTTTGCAGCTTTAACACCGTCTTTTACATGGGAGATTAATATTAGATTGCTCATAATTGGAGTTATTTTATTATGTATATTTTTGTTTTGAATTTGGTTCTCAATAAAATATGAGGCTTTTTTTATTTTTCCTATATCGTGATAGTAAGATGCTGCTTTAGCAAGTAAAGAATTTGCCTTTATGCTGTCACCAGCAGCTTCCGCAAGAATTCCTACAGCAAGACAGCTTTGGTATGTGCCGGGCGCTTCTTTGGAAAATTGTTTAAGAATAGGCTGATTAGTATCAAGTAATTCCAGCAGTTTTGCATCAGTTGGGATATTAAATGCATGCTCCAGTATTGGCAAAAGTCCTGCGGCAATGAACGATGAGACAATGCCATTAGCAAAACCCCATTTAATATGTTCGAACATCATGCTTAAAATTATCCCCTTGTGCAGATCTATGCTTATTATTGTTGCCATATTTACTAAGCTAACTATAAAACCAATTTTTATTATATCAATTCGCCGTTTAGCCTGAGAGCTGCAGAATATAGCTGTTATTCCGCCAACCATTGCAACAAAGAAGTAATCAAACTTATAATCCGTAGCGATGCCAATAAAAATACATAACGCTAGATTTATTATAAAGGCTATTCTACCATTAAGTAATATGGCTAGCATTACCGCCACTGCAGCCGTTGGAATTAAATACGGAGACAGAGAAAAAGTGAGAATAATTTTATTAACAGCTACAAAACCTATAGTAATTAAGCTGACAATAGCCAACGAGGTAATATCCGAAAGCATGTGTTGTAAGAACTTGTTAATGTACATATCCGTAATAAAAATGATTATAAGAAAAGAGAGGCATACCCCTGCAATCTGTTTAAACCAATTAATACGGGATTTCCCTGAAAACTGATTTAGGACATTTATATATTCTGATTGTTCCTTTGTGACTTTTTCTCCTTTTCTTATTATACTCTCCCCTTTAGATATTGTTTTATATTGCAGAGGAACATCCGTATCGTTGTTTACAACACGAAAGTTACGCGGAGAAAAAATATCATATTTTGCAATGTCCGATTCTTTAATGTCTATTTTATGCACTTTCATAGCGGGAATTAATGAGCCTACAAGCGTACAGTATACTACTATTCCAAGCAGCCATCGATATAATAACTTCTTTTCCTTCATAAGACTTTATTTATCCCCTTAGTAGTTTAATGTGTAATTCCTTCAACTGATTTTCAGCCACCTCTGACGGAGAACCATCCATGAGAGAAGTGGCCTTTTGAGTTTTAGGAAATGCAATCACATCTCTAAGCGATTTGCTTCCAGTCATAAGCATTATAAGCCTATCCAGTCCGGGAGCAATACCTCCATGCGGCGGAACTCCATAATCAAACGCTTCAAGCAAATGACCAAATCTTTTTTTCGCCTCTCCCCTATCAATTCCTAAAAGCTCAAAAATTTTTTCCTGTATCTCTCTGGAGTGAATTCTTATGCTACCGCTGCATATTTCTATTCCGTTTAACACCAAATCATAGGATCTGGACATTGTTTTCTCAGGAGCAGTATCAAATAAAGGAATATCTTCTTCTCTTGGCGCTGTAAATGGGTGGTGTTCTGACTGGAACCTTTCCTCTTCTTCATTCCATTTCAATAACGGATAATCTGTGACCCAGACAAATTCAAACTTGTTTTCATCTATAAGCCCCATCTTTTTACCAAGGTAGTTTCTCACTTCTTTTAATGAATTAGCAACAATGTCCTGAGCATCGCCAACAAATACAAGCAGATCTCCAGTCTTCGCATGCATTTTTTTTACAAGCAGATTAACTTCATCTTCTTTGAAAAATTTAATTATAGGCGATTTCATCCCATCTTCCCCAACTCTTATCCACGCCATTCCCTTTGCGCCGCCTGTAGTCGCAATTGAAGTAAGATTTTCTATTTCTTTCAAAGAAAATTGAGCCCCATTTTTAATGTTTATTGCTTTTATTTGCCCGCCATTTTTGAGAACCTTTTTAAACACGTTAAATGAGGTATTTTTAAAAACATCTCCAAGGTCTACAAACTCAAGCCCAAACCGGATGTCAGGTTTATCAGTTCCATATATGTTCATTGCATCCTTGTATGTAAAGCGTTTAAAAGGTGTTTTCATTTTTTTATCCAGGACTTCGTTAAAAATACGAGACACCAGCCCCTCCGTTAGTTTATAGATATCCTCTTCGTCTACAAACGACATCTCTATGTCTATTTGAGTAAATTCAGGCTGTCTGTCAGCCCGAAGATCTTCATCTCTAAAGCATTTAGCAATTTGGAAATATTTATCCACTCCGGAAACCATTAGAATCTGTTTAAAAACCTGCGGAGATTGAGGTAAAGCGAAAAAATTACCGGGATGAACGCGGCTCGGGACAAGATAATCTCTTGCTCCTTCAGGAGTGCTTTTTGTAAGTATAGGCGTTTCTATCTCTATAAATCCCAGATTAGATAAATAGTCTCTTGCAGCTTGATATACTTTATGTCTTATGATTATATTTTTTAATACAGAAGGTCTACGCAGGTCAAGATACCTGTATTTTAGTCTTATATCCTCTGCTGTATCTATATCATCTGCAATTTCAAACGGCAGAGCCTTTGATTTAGAAAATATCTTTATCTCTTCTGCGAATATCTCTATTTCTCCGGTTGGAATACTAAGATTAATTGTATCAGAAGTTCTATTCTTTACTTCTCCGCTTACTGCAATAACCCATTCGTTTCTTATACTGCTTGCTATCTTATGTGTCTCTGCATTAACCTCGGGATTGCATATGATCTGTACAATCCCCTCTCTATCCGCAAGATCAATAAATAGCACACCTCCATGGTCGCGCAATTTTCTCGCCCATCCCATTACAACAACCCGCTGCCCAACATCTTTTTTACTCACATGTCCGCAGAGATGAGTCCTTTTCCATAAATTAGTTTTCTTCATTATTTGCCTTTATGATATCCACTGCATTATCCAGCTTAATCTCTTCCTGTGTGCTTGTTTTCATATCGCGGAGAATGACCGTGCCTTTTGACAGTTCATTGGCACCTAAAATCAAAGTGAATTTGCAGTTTGATTTCGCAGCTGTCTTCAACTGGTTTTTAAGGCTTTTTTCCTGATAAGTGGTTGTGGTTTGTATTCCATTTTGTCTCAATCCAGCAAGAAATTTAAATACTCGTTCATCCATAGGAAAATCAAGATACGCCAGGTATACTGAATTGTTGCTTTGAAAGTTTCCATGTCCCAACAGCATTATCATTCTCTCAATTCCTGCTGCAAATCCAACAGCAGGAGTCGGTTTTCCGCCCATCTGCTCAATCAAGTTATCATATCTTCCTCCGGCAGCAACTACGTTCTGTGCACCTAGCTGAGAATGAATGATCTCAAAGATCACCCCTGTATAATAATCAAGACCACGAACGAGATAAGGCTGTATTTGATAATCAATACCCAAGCACTTGATGTGTTTCTCAACTGTCTCAAGTTTATTCCTGCATTTGGTACATAAATTTTCTGTGATTGTTGGTCCATCTTTTACGTTTTGAATACATTCTGGTTTTTTACAGTCAAGAATTCTTAAAGGATTAGTAGAATACCTGCGTTTACAGTCCACACAAAGGTTTTTGATGCGGTCTTTAAGATGCCCTAGAAGCCGTTTTACATACTTTGGTCTGCATTCCTCACAACCAATGCTGTTTAACATTACTTTCATGTCTTTAATGCCCATTTTGGATGGAATTTGCATTGCAATATCAATTATCTCTGCATCCAGCGTCACATCTTCAATGCCAATTGCCTCTGCCCCGATCTGATGAAATTGTCTTGTTCTTCCTGACTGAGGTCTTTCGTATCTGAAAAACGGACCCATATAATACAATTTCATTGGTAAAGACTGCGTATGCATATTGTGCTCAATAAATGAGCGCACGATTGAGGCGGTTCCTTCAGGCCTAAGAGCAAGTTCCCTACCCTTTTTATCAGCAAAGAGATACATTTCTTTGCTGACAATGTCCGTAGATTCTCCAACGCTTTTTTGAAAGAGTCCTGCTTGCTCAAATATAGGGGTACGGATCTCTCTATAATCATAAGTCTCCAGCAGATTTCTGGAAACAACTTCCAGCGCCTGCCAGATATCTACATCCTGAGGCAGTATATCACTTGTCCCGCGAACTGTTTTTATTATCACTTTTCTCTTTCCTGATAAGTCTTCATAAATTTTTCTAAATTTTTTGTTTATGAGTGGAAGTAAACATAAGATGTCGAATCATACCTGACCAGTGGTTTCCAAAACAGTCTGCCACAGATGACCGTTTGGGTCAACTTTTTTCTTCCTCATAACAGCCAGCGCTATGGGGATATGCACAAAGTACTGGTTCCAATAGCTTATTACCATATTTGTTCTGCCTGACATCCCGGCGTGCACAGCATTTTGTCCAAGCATCAGGCAGAATGCTGAATCCTGAGAATTAGCGGGGATACTTCGTACCATATAGCTTGGGTCTATATACTTCAAAACCAATGGCTTTTTCTTATTTTCAAAATAGTTGATAATCTCTTTCTTTAGAAAAATTCCTATATCTTTATGAACAGTATTACCAGAAGCATCTTTTTTTTGACAACCGACCTCTTCTATCAAGTCCTGTCCGGCTCCTTCAGCTACTACAATTAGCGCATGATGCTTCCTGTCCAGCCGTTTCTCAAGCATATTTAAAAATCCGTTTTCTCCTTTTAAAACAAGAGGTACTTCCGGGATAAAACAGAAGTTTACGTCGCTGTTTGCCAAAGTGGCATAAGCAGCAATAAAGCCGGAATCTCTACCCATTAGTTTAACTAATCCAACACCATTCCATGCTCCCTTTGCTTCTTCATGTGCTCCGCAGATTGCAGAACGTGACGCTTCAACAGCTGTTGAAAAGCCAAAAGATTGCTCTACTGCGCAGATATCATTATCAATTGTCTTCGGAACCCCGATTACTCCAATTTTTAAGTTTCTTTTCTTAATAGCTTTGACTATATCCGAAGCTCCTCTTAGTGTACCGTCGCCTCCAATAACAAATAACAAACTAATTTCTTTTTTTTCAAGATTACTAACTATATCATCCGAGTCTTGCTGACCGCGAGACGATGATAGGATATCTCCTCCTTTATGCTGAATTTCATCAACAGATTCAGGGGTTAATATCAATGGTTCTTTAGGAGCTTTTGATGATAGACCTGCATATCCGTAGCGAAAACCAAAAACTTGCCTGACATTGTATTGCCAGATAAGGCTAAGAACGATTGTCCTTATTACATCATTAAGTCCGGGACATAATCCCCCACAAGTAACTATTCCACAGTTTATTTTCTTTCCGTCAAAGAAGATATTGTGTCTTGGACCAGCTCTCTCAAACATTGGAGGTTCTTTATCATGGCTTTGGCATGCTTTTAAATTTTCAGAGTGTGAATATAGCAGAACTTTTTCATTGTCATTAGTGAAGTAATCCCGGCTTCTTACAATGGGAGAAACTACGTTTGAGTAACCTAGCTTCTCAATTGTTAAATCCGGCAATTCATCTGTAGTCAAACAGTGAGTATCCATAGAATCAGTATACTATAAAATAAAAAAAATGCGAAAAGTATTCAACGATTTAATAATTTTTCAATTACTTCAATATCATCTTCAGCAAGTTTAACGTCACCCGCAGCCGCAGTTTCCTGAATCTGCGATTGGCTTCTAGCTCCAACAATGGCTGCAGTTACCTCTTTTCTGCGCAGAACCCATGCAATGGCAAGCTGTGCAAGAGTTATATTGTTCTTCTCAGCTACAGGTCTGAGGGATTCTACAAGTTCAAGATTTGCGCTTAATTGAGGTTTTTGAAATTGCATATTCTTGCGACGATGGTCATCATTTGGCAGACTTGCAATTCGCTCTCTAGAGAACTTTCCGGTAAGAAGTCCTCTGTACATTGGGCTATAACATATTACGCCTATATTGTTTTTTTCGCAGTAACTCAGTAGCTCATCTTCCACTCCTCTTTCCAACATACTGTAAGGCGGCTGGAGTGATGCTACCGGATGAATAGGTTGAATACGTTTAAGCTGTTCTACACTAAAGTTTGAAACACCGCCGTAACGAATTTTACCTTCTTTTATTAGCGTTGCTATTGTATCCCATCCTTCTTCTATCTCATTTTCAGGTATTGGCCAGTGAATCTGATACAGGTCAATAACATCTACTCTAAGTCTCTTTAAACTTGCTTCAACCTCAGAACGAATACTATCTTTTTTTAAACAGTGGAATATCTTTCGATTTTTATCCCAGCAATTGCCGCATTTTGTTGCGATGATGGTTTTTTTTTTCATTTCTTTTACAGCTTTGCCCACAATAGTTTCAGAGTGCCCAAGTCCATAAATGGCAGCCGTATCTATCCAGTTTATGCCGATATCAATTGCTTTACGTATGGCAGTTATTGATTCCTTATCATCCTGCGGTCCCCATGCGAATTTCCACCCGCCTCCGCCAATTGCCCATGTCCCGAGACCTATATCGGTTATATTTAGATCACTGTATCCTAATTTTCTTGTCTGCATAATTCTGTACTCCTTTTTTTGTAGTATTCTCCTTCTTTTTCTTTTCCATGCTTAATACATCCGTTACTATATATTCGACATTTTCCTTTAAGCTCTTCCGTGGCAAGTCTTCTCTGTTCATCACTGAGAATATTGTCTGCTCCAAGAATTTTAACAATTGCCTGTATTCTAAACTTATCCATACCTGTTCTGTAAATAAAAGAGAGTTGATCAGGTCTGCCGCCATCTTTTAATGTAAGAGGTTTATCTACAAGAAAAAATGGATGTCTTACGCTTACTCTTAACCAGAAGTCATAATCCTCACAACAGGGAAAATTTTCATCGAACTTCCCCACTCTCTCAAACAGCTCTCTTTTTATCATAACCGTTGACATGCCGACCGCGCATAACGGCAGGCATTTATCGAAAATATACCCATGATATTTTTTGTGTTTTTTCTTTTGATTGAGCAGAACACCGTTTCTATACCATGTTTCCTGTGTATGCGAAACCAGATATGAAGGATTTTTCTGCATTTCATCTATCTGTATCGCAAGTTTTTCCTTATCCCAGCAGTCATCAGAATCAAGAAATGCCAGAAACTTGTTTTTTGCTCTTTTTATTCCTGTATTACGAGCTGATGCAGCGCCTATATTTTTCTGCTTTATATAAACGATATTATTCTTAAATTCCGATACAATCTCATATGTATTGTCAGTTGATCCATCGTCGATAACAATAAGTTCAAATCCCCGATATGTCTGCGATAGAACTGACTCTATGGCTTTTCTCAGAAAATCGGCGCGGTTAAAAGTAGGAATAATAACACTGATATCATTTTTCATAATAACCATTAAGTCTTAATAAAAGGCAATGTAAGATTTAAGGCACGCCATATGGATCTTTCTTCCATACATAAATATATTGGCGCTTTCTCATGATGCTTTCTCATCATATCTATAATTGATTTATAGATATTGTATCTCATAGAATAAGGAT
>CAZMXO010000041.1:0-8956 GCA_964570265.1 uncultured bacterium | reverse complement strand
TCAAACTGTACTCAATAACTCCTTATTACATGAGAAAAAATGCGAAATTATTTTTATTGATGACGGCAGCAATGATGATTCATTTGAAATCCTGAAATCATTACATGAGAAGAATTTAAATATAAAAGTTTTAAAACTACGAAAAAAATTCGGTAAAACTGCTGCACTTGCTGCTGGTTTTTTGGAGGCAGAAGGAGAAATTATTATTACAACAGATGCAGACCTTCAGAACGATCCAGCTGACATACCAAGTCTTATAGAAAAGATAAATCAAGGATACGACGTTGTATCAGGATGGAGAAAAAGAAGAAAAGACGGGTTTACTAAGGTCTTTCTGTCCCGCATATACAATGCTGTTACTTCGTTCTTTTCAGGGATCCCAATTCATGACTTCAATTGCGGACTAAAAGCATATAAAAAACAAGTTTTAAAAGAAATTAAAATTTATGGAACACTGCATCGCTACATTCCCGTTATTGCCCATTGGAAAGGATTCCGTGTCGGAGAAGTTTTAGTAGCACATAATAAGCGCATCCATGGCAAATCAAAATATGGAATAGGTAGAATTTTTGAAGGATTTTGGGACTTTGCAACGGTGATATTTTTTCTCAGATTTAACCAGAAACCTCTTCATCTATTCGGCAATATTGGAGTTATCTTCTTATTCTTTGGGTTTATCGTAAATTCGTATATTCTGTCCCTCTGGCTGCGTTTTCACTCCATAATGGGACGGCATCCCTTACTGATACTTGGTGTAATGCTAATGATATTAGGTGTCCAACTTGTTTCCCTTGGACTTTTAGCTGAGATGATAGTAAACAGTTCGCAAGACAATAAGGACGTCTTTTCTATCAAAGAAAAATTGGAACACAACTAAGTTTAATAATGTCCATCAAAAATATTGTCTTAATTAATAATAGAGGTCTGGGAAACGCTATACTGCTTCTGCCACTAATTAGAACAATTCGAAACAAATTTAAACAGGCAAGAATTATATTTACTGTTTTTTCTTCGCAAACAATAGAATTATTGCGTCAGGAGAGCTGCATAGATGAATTTATTCTTTTATCAGATAATCCTCTAAAAGCTTGCAAAAATATAATTGCAATATCAAAAATAAGAAAGCTTAATCCCGATGTCTCAATACGCACATTTCCTACACACAGGCTTGCTTTTAAATTCATATCGAATTTGATAGGAGCGAACACAAAAATATTCCATAATTACGATAACGGATACGGAGTAAAGATTGAGCAAGTTCATGATGTGTATCAAAATCTAAATCTTACATCAGCGCTAGACATTAAAAAGGATGACTGGATTGAGAACGTTAAATTAAGACTATGTCCTGACGAAACAAAGTATGCTGAAGCTTTTCTAAAACAACATCTCTTTAGTAAACAAGATTTAATAATCGGAATCCATCCTGGTTCCAGTACAAAAAGTGGTATGAATGCAAAGAGATGGCCTCTTGTAAGATTTTGCGAACTGGCAAATAAACTTAAGAATAAATATGATGCAAAGATACTTTTTTTCTTAGGCCCTGATGAAAAACATTTATTAAAATATATAAAGAAACATACATCTCCTAACACAAAACTAGTTGTAGCGCAATCTATACGCAAGGTAGCAGCAATAATATCCAAATGCAATCTGTTCATCAGTAATGACTCCGGGCTTATGCACCTCTCCAGCGCCGTTGGCACAAAAGTGGCGGCAATATTTGGTTCAACAGATACTTTAAGAATCTCCCCTTTTGGAGACTCTAATATTGTAATAAAAAAAGATATTCCTTGCAGCCCGTGTAATCACAGCTTGAACAGGTTAGGAAAAAAATTCAGATGTACAAATCCAAAAAAATACAAGTGTATAAAAGATATCTCTGTAGATAATGTTCTATCGACAATCAAAGAAGTTTTTTTGACAAAAGCAGAGTGAGTTTGATATAGTGTGGCTTCTTTTTTAAACAGGAAAATCATTGAATGAATTTAATAGAAGAAATTAAAAATAAAGCTAAATCTGACAGAAAAAGAATAGTTCTGCCGGAAGGTTATGATTTAAGAGTAATACAGGCTGCCTCCATACTGAAAAAAGATAAAATTGCTGAACCTATCCTGTTAGGGGAAAAAGAAGATATAACCAAGATTGCAAAACAAGCTAGCATAAATATAGAAAGGGTAAAAATAGTCAACCCTGAGCAGGAAGTAACTGATGAAGACGTTGAACTATTCTATAATCTCAGAAAGCATAAAGGAATAAGCAAAGAGAACGCCTCTACACAGATAAAACAGCCTCTCTTATACGGTGCATTGATGGTAAGAAAAGATATAGCTGACGGTTCGGTAGCAGGAGCAGTAAATACTACTGCAAATACACTGCGCTCTGCAATCTGGTTAATAGGTACTGAAAACAGGATAAAGGTAGTTTCTAGCTGTTTTGTTATGATTGTCCCAGATTGCAACTATGGAGAAGATGGGGTTTTTATATACGCTGATGCAGGCGTTGTGCCGGATCCAACGGCTGAAGAGCTTGCCAGTATTGCCATAGCGTCTGCAAAAACAGCTCGTATGTTTATAAAATCTGAGCCAAGGGTTGCTATGCTCTCATTTTCAACAAAAGGAAGCGCTTCTCATAGTCTCGTTGATAAAGTGATAAAAGCTACTAATCTTGCAAGAAAAATGTGCCCTGATATGCAAATTGACGGAGAACTACAGGTAGATGCCGCTATTATTCCGGAAGTTGCAAAAATAAAGGCGCCCCAAAGTAATGTTGAGGGAAAAGCAAATGTACTGGTATTCCCAAATTTAGAAGCAGGAAATATATCGTATAAACTTACTCAGCGCTTGGCAAAGGCAGAAGCAATCGGCCCAATTTTCCAGGGGCTTCGAAAGCCTGCTAATGATTTATCCAGAGGTTGTAGCATAAATGACATTGTCAATATGTCGGCCATTACAGCCATACAGGCTCAGCTTTCCGGCATGGACGAGTGATAAATATTAAGTAATAGAAAAGGAGAATAACAGTGGCAGTTCCAAAGAGAAAAACTTCAAAATCGAGACGTGATAAAAGACGCACACATCAAAAGTTATCGTTACCTGCAATGTGTACATGTTCGCATTGCAATGAGGTCAAATCTCCACATAGAGTTTGTCCTCATTGCGGATACTATAACGGCAAAAAAGTAATCGAAATTAAGAAAGCTTCATAGTATGAGAATAGCAGTAGATGTTATGGGCTCTGATAAAGGACCTTCTGTGATTATAGAAGGGGCATTGGATGCTGCTAAAAAACAAACCTTTAACCTTGTACTAGTTGGTAATGAGGAGATAATAAAAAAGGAATTAATACGGCATAGATATGCCGCCAATAACAACATTCAGATTAAACATGCATCTGAAATTATAGAAATGAATGAATCTCCCTCTCAAGCCATAAGAAGAAAGAAAGATTCATCCATGGTTAAAGCAGTAGAACTGGTTAAAAACAAAGAAGTTGATGCTGTAGTATCGGCTGGTAATACAGGAGCATATATGGCGTCTGCTGCAATCTATATAAGAACAATAGAAGATATAGAGCGCCCTGCGATCGCTATTCTGATGCCTACGCTAAGTGGAGTTTCTCTATTACTTGATGTTGGCGCAAATGTGGATTGCAGCCCTTTGAACCTTTACCAGTTTGCAATAATGGGAAATGAATATAGTAAGTATATTTTGAAAAAAGGAAATCCAAAAGTAGGTCTTCTGAACATTGGAGAAGAGGAACACAAGGGAAATGAACTGACAAAAAAAGCATACGAAGAACTAAAAAAAGCGCCAATTAATTTTGTGGGAAATATAGAGGGAAGAGATATTTTTAATGGTAAAGTGGATGTTATTGTTTGTGATGGTTTTATTGGCAATATAATCCTTAAGGCTACTGAAGGACTTGGAGAAAATATATATCTTAAACTATGTAATGAGTTGAAAAGCAGTTTTTTATCCAAAATCGGAGTTTTGTTGAGTAGAGGAGCTTACAAGAACTTCAAGAAAAGTCTGAATTATGCGGAGTATGGAGGCGCACCTTTTCTTGGAATTAACGGCGTATGTATAAAAGCGCATGGCAACTCCTCTTCTTTGGCTATTAAAAATAGCATTTTGGTGGCTGAAAATTTTGTAAATAACCATGTAAATGAGCATATAAAAGAAAGGTTGAAGAACTAAAAAATGGAGAATATTAAAGCGGGTATTTTGGGAACTGGTTTTTATGTACCGGATAAAATTCTTACGAATGCAGATATTGAAAAAATGGTAGATACTTCAGATGAGTGGATTACAACAAGAACAGGCATAAAAGAAAGACATATAATCGGTGATAAACAAACTACCTCTGATCTGGCTATGTTTGCCGCTCAGAAAGCTCTTAAAAATGCAAAAATAGACGTAAGCGAAGTGGACTGTATTATTGTCGCTACTATAACTCCCGACATGCCATTTCCTTCAACTGCATGCATTCTTCAGAATAAAATAGGAGCTAAGACCGTATGCGCATTTGATGTGAATGCAGCGTGTTGCGGGTTTATTTACGCCTTAACAATGGCAAAAAGTTTCGTTGAAAATGATATGTTTAAAAAAGTTTTAGTTGTTGCGGCAGATGCACTTTCCAGAATTGCGGATTGGACAGATCGAGCGACCTGTGTGTTATTTGGAGACGGGGCAGGCGCTGCTGTTGTAGGACGTGCTATAGATAACAAAAGAGTTATTCTTGACTCATATCTTGGCGCCGATGGTTCAGCCTGGGATTTATTGAATATGCCTGCCGGTGGCTCTCAACTTCCTGCAACGCATAAAACGATAGATGAAAGACTGCATTTTATAAAAATGAACGGAAATTCCGTTTTTAAACTTGCTGTTAGAGCAATGACAAATGCTGCAGAAACAGTACTTGCTAAATGTAGCCTAAAAAATGAGGACGTAGACCTTGTTATTCCCCATCAGGCAAACTTAAGAATTATAAACGCTTTGGCACAAAGACTAAATGCTCCTCTGGAAAAAGTATGGATAAATGTTACCAGATATGGGAATGTTTCTGGCGCTTCCGTACCGATAGCAATGGCTGAAGCAGATGCTTCGGGACAATTAAAAGACGGACAGATAGTGCTTTTGGATGCTTTTGGCGCCGGACTTACATGGGCATCAGCTATTATAAGGTGGTAGAATGAGAAAAATTGCATATGTATTTCCAGGACAAGGATCTCAATATGTTGGAATGGCAAAAGACTTCTACCATAATTATTCGTGCGCTAAAGATGTTTTTCAATGCGCAAACAAAATTCTTAAATACGATATTGCTGAATTGTGTTTTGAAGGACCAATAGAAAGCCTGAGCGCCACAGAGAATTGTCAGCCGGCAATAATTACAGCGAGTATTGCCTGTTTAGCTGTGCTTGATGAACTTCTTAAAAAAGAGTCTGTTTCTTCTGTTGCAGGTCATAGTTTGGGAGAATACTCTGCTTTGATAGCTGCAAACGTATTGGATCTAGAATCCGCATTACTGCTTGTTAAAAAGAGAGGGCTGTTTTTACAGGAAGCATCTCAGCAATATCATGGAACAATGGCAGCGATTATCGGATTAAATGCAAAACAAGTAAAAAATATTTGCGAGATCTCCTCTAAATATGGAATTGTACAGGTTGCCAATTACAATTGTCCGGGACAAATCGTCATATCAGGTGAACATAAAGCTGTTGATAAAGCAATAGAAGAAGCCGTTTCCACAGGAGCGCGAAAAACAATCAAACTGGCAGTGAGCGGTCCATTTCATTCCTGTCTAATGCAATCTGCGGAGAAAAAGTTACATGATGAACTACAAAATTACAGCATTAAAACTGCAAACATTCCTGTATACGCAAATGTTTCTGCAAAACCGATAAAAGAACCGGTTGACATAAAATCCGCATTAACCAAACAGATTACAGGCTCTGTGCTATGGGAAGACTCGATTAAAAATATGATATCAAACGGAATTACAACATTTATTGAAATAGGTCCCAAGAAGGTATTGAAAGGACTTATCTCAAGAATTGATAAAAGTGTTCAGGTACTTAACGTAAACGATGAACAAAGCCTGAATAAGACAAAAGATATTCTAAATAATGTAATATGAGAGGAGAATAGGATGAAAGTCGTTTTAAAACAAGACATTGAAAAATTAGGAAGCATAGGAGATGTAGTGAGTGTAGCAAATGGCTATGGCAGAAACTATCTGATACCTCATGGATTAGCTCTTAAGGCAACTCCAGGCGCTGAGAAAGTTGCAGAACAGATTAAAAAATCCAAAGCAAGAAAAATAGATGAGGAAAAAGTAGAATTTGAAGAAATAGCGAAAAAACTTTCTAGTTTATCTTTGACAATTCCTGTTCAAGTTGGAGAAGATGAAAAAATGTATGGCTCTGTCACTTCTATTGATATTGCAAATATGCTGAAGCAGGAAGGAATGGAAATTGACAGAAAGAATATCGTACTAAAAGAGCCAATTAAAAAGCTAGGTATTTTTAATATCCAGGTCAAACTTCATCCGGAAGTAACGGCAGAAGTTAAAATGTGGGTGATAAAGGCATAATTTGTTTGTTGATGATGTTACTATACATGTAAAAGCCGGGAACGGTGGTAACGGATGCATGAGCTTCCGCAGGGAAAAACATGTCCCCAAAGGCGGTCCTGACGGGGGAGATGGTGGGAAAGGCGGAGATATCATTATTGAAGCTGTCTCCCATCAAAGAACTCTTGTCAATTTTCTTCACAAAAGAAACATCAATGTCAAACACGGTCAGCATGGCAAAGGCAAAAAAATGTTTGGCAGACACAGTTCTGACGTTATATTAGAAGTTCCTGTCGGGACGATCATAAAAGAAAACAACCAAGTTATAACAGATCTACGTCATCAAGGTAACAGGATCATAGTTGCGCATGGCGGGAGAGGAGGAAGAGGAAACGCAAAATTTGCCACAGCTACACGGCGCGCTCCGCGAATTTCAGAAGAAGGCAAAGAAGGAGAAGAAAAGGATATTAGATTAGAGCTGCGCCTAATCGCTGATGTCGGACTGGTTGGATATCCAAATTCAGGAAAGTCCACTTTGCTTTCCCGAATATCACATGCCAGACCTAAAGTAGCTGATTATCCCTTCACAACAATAGAGCCGCTTTTGGGGGTTGTAAAAGTACACGACTCATCCTTTGTAGCTGCTGATATCCCGGGATTAATAGAAGGCGCAAGCAATGGAAAGGGTATGGGAAATAAGTTTTTAGCTCACATAAGCAGGACAAAAATCCTTTTGCATCTTATAGACATGTCCGATGAAAACTCGTATTCAAAATTCAATGCTATTAATAAAGAGTTATCTCTATATAATTTAGGTGATAAAATCCAAATAATAGTTGCTAATAAAATGGACATGAATACTTCTCAAACTAATTTTGAAGATTTCAAAAAAAAGCTGCATCAAAAGAAGATATTTGCTATTTCTGCACTAACCGGAGAAGGGATAAAAAAATTAATTTATCACGTTGATAAATTGCTAAAAAAAGAAGAGAGCAAGCTATGTATAGAAGAGAGTTAATAAAAAACGCTAAATGTGTGGTTATTAAGATAGGTACATATGTTCTAACCTCAGATACAGGGTTAAATAGAACTAGAATATCCAATATTGCCACAGAAATAGTGGAACTGCGAAAACAGAATATTAAAGTAATTATTGTATCCTCCGGGGCTATAGGCGCAGGCATGAAAGCTTTGGGTATTAAGAAAGATTCGCTGACAATACCAAAAAAACAGGCAGCTGCAGCTGTAGGGCAGAATGAACTAATGCATACTTATAACGGAATCTTCAAAAAAAGAGGATATCATACTGCGCAGATTCTGCTCACAAGAGATGACCTTAAGTCCAAACTTAGATACCTCAATATACGCAACACAATAATGGAACTATTTAAAGAGAATGTTATTCCTATTGTGAATGAAAACGACACTGTTGCAACCGATGAAATTAAATTTGGAGATAATGATACTCTTTCTGCTCTTGTTGCTAATCTCTTGGACGCAGACCTTTTAATTATGCTTTCTAATATTGACGGACTATTTACTGTTGATCCTAAAAAAGATAAGAAAGCCTCTCTTATATTAGAAGTGGATAAAATCCATCCTGAAATAGAGTCGTATGCTTCAGATTCAAAAACAGGAACTGGAGGAATGCTGACAAAAATAACCGCAGCTAAAATGGGAACACAGTCAGGCGTAACCGTAATAATAGCCAATGGACTAAAGAAGAATACTCTTTCTAAAATAATGAATGGAGAAAAACTCGGCACAATTTTCCTTCCAAAAGTTGATAAAAGAAAAATATGAAATTATGAGTAAACGTGATTAAAAAGATAATTTTTGCATGTATTCTGGTAACATTTCTCGCCACAAATAGTTTTTCTTCTATTTCAACAGACTTTACAGCAGATATGTCTACTCAAGATGAGAGTAAAAAACAAACCATTTACAAGGGTTTCACAAACTCTGAGCTAATATTAGCCAAGGCAACAATAGCAATCTTACATTCGCCCAATAATACGAAAGCTCGATATTTTCTGGTGTATTTATACACTTCATTAGGCAGAAAGAACAAGGCAGTCGAAGAATGTATAAAAATATTCAAAAGCAACCCGGATGATGCACTGCCCCTTATGATGATTTGCTTTATATATGAGGATGAGGATAGTAAGAGTAGCATTGAAAAACTTTCTACAATGCTAAAAGACTATCCCAAAAACAGATCAGTAAGATTAGCAATAGCGTTCTCTGTTGATAAACTTAAAGATAAAGAAACAATGATTAAGAAATTAGTTTCAAAATATCCCGATTCATCTGTTGCGCATTGTGTTTTAGGTGATATATATTTTGATAGCTATAAATGGAATGAGGCAGTTTTAGAGTA
>CAZMXO010000040.1:0-8997 GCA_964570265.1 uncultured bacterium | reverse complement strand
CTGGTTTTCTCATCTAATTTCTCTCACTACTTTTGGTAGCTAAACTGTTACCAATTTTGTTTGATCATTAGTTCCCATTTTTGTTCTCCTTCCTACAATGTAGCTACTTGAGCTTTTAATTGTTCAATAACAAAATCAAGAAGTGACTCCTGCATTTCATTGAGCGTTTGCTCGCTGATCTCAACATCAGAAACGTCAAACCCCTTCAGTATTTCATATATCTCGTCAAGTGTTACAATATGTTCTCGAAGTAGTTTTTCTGCAATTAAATTTGTTATATGTTTATTTGACGCAGACACAACATTATTCAATATCTTTGCAGAATTTTCTTCATTAAGACCGGGTAAACGTTTCATGACAATTGTCATTTGATCTTCTATGATGTTATCGAATCCTTTAGTAAGTTTTGGCTCAATCTCGGCTTTCAAGTACAGACTGAATGTTTTAAGTTCATCATCTGTCTGTTTTTGAAGCGCTGGTCCCATTTTAGCAACCTTTCCTGCGAACACTTCTCCGTAAACCGGCATAACATTCTTAATTACTTTTCTGCCAGCTTCGTTAAATTCAGGTAAAAGTGCTTGAACCTGTTGCTGTACGATTGGGATTATCTTGGCTGATTCAAAGCGTTCTTTTGCGCTAGTCCACATTCCCCAGACATAAGCAACAACTACTACAACAATGCCAATTGCGAATAATGTCCGAATTGCAGAAGTTTGTTTACGCGCTTTTTCGCTTTCCTGAAGCAATCTCTGTACCGAGCCAACTTTTTTACCCATACTTTCAATTTTATCTTCCATGATTATTTTCTCACCTCCCCGAACTAATTTAGTTACAAGCATGATAATGCCATATGTCCAAAAAAGTCAAGTACAATTTACTTCGTGGGCTTTTGCGGGAACATTGACAGAGAAATATTTCTTGTTACAATAGATGTCATGAAATTACTTTTACACACCTGTTGCGCGCCTTGTTTGACATATCCTTATAAGGTGCTTACGGAAGAAGGAATACGGGTATGGGCGTTTTCTTACAATCCGAATATCCATCCATTTACGGAATATATTAAGAGATTGAATTGCGTCAAAGATTATACTGAAGAAAAAGAGATGAAACTGATTGTAAAAGATGATTATGCGCTTGAAGAATTTATCAGGCAGGTTGTATTTAGGGAAAACAATAGATGTTCCATTTGTTACAGAATTAGATTGGCTGAGACAGCGAAAACTGCCAAATCAGGGAAATTTGATGCATTTTCTACAACAATGCTCATAAGTCCCCACCAAAAACATGACTTAATTAGAAGCATTGGAGAGTCAGTTGCAGACGAGTTTGGCATTAGTTTTTTCTATGAGGATTTTAGAGAAGGTTATAGAGAAAGCGTGTCTCTTTCCAAAGGCTCAGACCTTTACCGCCAGCAGTATTGCGGCTGTATATATAGTGAGAAAGAACGGTATCAGCGTTCTGCTTGACACGTTATAGGGCTTTCTGTATAATTACCTGATGTTTGGATTAAATGAGGAAAAACAAGTTTCGGAGAGTGTGAGTTATTATGCCTAAAAGAACGTATCAGCCGTCTGTTTTGAGTAGGAAAAGAGCGTTGGGTTTTCGTAAGAGAATGTCTACTAAAAATGGAAGATTGGTTTTAAAAAGAAGAAGACGTAAAGGTAGAGCAAGATTGACTGTATAAGAAATATTAGGATACTTCCTGCCTGTGAAAAAATTTTCTTTTTCAAGAGACGAAAGGCTTAAAAAATATAGTCAGATCAAGCCTGTGTTCGCAAATGGTAAAAAACATTGTGGAACATTTGCCAATCTTTATGTGAAAACGAATAATGCATCAATGACTAGATTGGGGATTGTTGTACTGATGTCGAAATCTTTCAAAGGCAGAGCAGTACAGAGAAATAGGGTTAAGAGATTAGTAAGGGAGTTCTACAGGTTGAATAAATACAATATAGTTAAAGGGGTTGATGTTGTTTTTAAAGTGTTTCTCTCGTCTGCTACATGCAGACACTATGATGTTAAGACAAACGCTTTTAATCTGTGTGAAAAAGCAGGAATATTGCAGGCTTAATGAACATGTTGAATAAAATAGCTGTTTCCATTATCCGATTTTACCAGAACTATATTTCGCCATTGAAGCGGTCAACATGCAGATTCTCCCCAACGTGTTCAGAATATACAAAACGTGCCGTATTGAAATATGGATTTTTCAAAGGATGTATGTTGGGTTTTCTCCGTTTGGTTAAGTGTCATCCATTTCATTCAGGCGGGTACGATCCGCTAACGTAGGAGTATCTATGGATAGAAAAACATTATTGGCAATTGTATTGGCTCTTTCGGTATTTCTAATATTTAACCATTATTATAGTGCCAAATCGCCAAAGAACCCACTTAGAGAGGGTATCTCTTCTCAAACAGTCGCAGTCGGAACTGGTTCAAGTAAAGCTGTAGAGAAAAAGCAGAAAGAATATGCATATGGCGAAGAAGCAAAAAAACCTTTGGTCAAGGAGAAAGAAGTTATTGTTGAAACGGATTTGGTAAGAATTGTTTTAGGAAGTTCTTCCGGAACAATTAAAAGTTGCAAGATAAAGAAATACAAGGAATCTAAAGTAAAACCCAATACAATTGCACAGAACAGTCAAAGAATAGAGCAGCTCTCCGGGCAACTTGCCAAAGCTGTCTCTGAAGAACAGAGGGAGCTTCTTTCGTTTCAAAAAGAGGAGGCGGAGTATATTAATGCCGAATTAATAAAAGTATCGCAAGATATTGAACTTGTGTCATTTGCTAGTTATTATACCCAAACATATCCTCTTGAGACGCGTTTTCAGCAAAATGGGGAAGTATCTGTTCTTAATAATTTTAAATGTGACAGTAGCGGGCTTTTGCTCTCTAAAGGAAGGCCGAAGGGCTATGTCAGATTTGTTTCTCATATGAAAGATGGTTCAACTGTAATTAAAAAGATCCTATTTAGGAATGACGGGTATCTCATTGGTGTAAATCTGGAATTAATAAACAAGACAGATGATAATATTGAACAAACTAGTTTTCTAATTAGTACAGGTACGGATCTCAGGCTGATGGAAGAACAAAGTCGTGGTAGAGGAGGAGTTCCTTTAAAATCCATATCTTATATAAATGACAAGGTGATAAAAAAGCCGTTTAGCCGCGGAGAGAAAGACGAAGATGTAACGAAATCGTATGTCGGCAAAGTATGGTGGACTGCATTGTCTACAAAATACTTCTTGAATGCTCTAATTCCGGTAGAACCCGCATCAAAAGTTGTTATTAAGAAAGATAAATTAAATATATTACAAAACTGTGTGGAAACAGTTATTCCAACTGTTAGGCCTAATCAAAGTTTTTCTTACAGTATTAACTGCTATTTAGGTCCGAAGGATGTGGATAGGCTGGCAAAGCAAAAAGTTAATCTGGAAGCGCTTGCTGACTTTGGTTTTTTTGGAAATCTTTTCAGAATCGTTTATATTCTAAAGTTCTTATACAAAATCACAGGAAACTATGGAGTGGCAATTATTTTATTAACAATCCTGATGAGTATAGTTCTGTTTCCACTTACAATGAAAAGCCATAAGTCAATGAGAGCCATGCAGGAACTTCAACCGCAAATCAGTGCGTTGAAGAATAAGTATAAGGACAATGCGCAAAAAATAAATAAAGAGACGATGGCGCTATACAAAAAAAACAAGGTAAATCCGCTTGGCGGATGTTTACCAATGATGTTACAAATGCCTGTTTTCTTCGCTCTTTTTACAACTTTAAGAAATGCAATAGAGTTAAAAGGAACCTGTTTTATTCCCGGATGGATTCCTGATCTATCTTTACCAGACACAGTATTCTACCTAGGAGCATTAATAGATAAACCGGGAGTATATCCTTTAAATATTCTTCCAATTTTAATGAGTATAACCACAATTCTTCAGCAAAAGTTCACTGCTCAGTCTGCTGATCCAAGACAGGCAAAGATGATGCTTTTTATGCCCGTGTTTATGCTATTCATTTTTTACAATTTCCCTTCAGGATTAGTTCTATATTGGTTAACCAACAATATCCTCAGCATTGCGCAGCAAATCTGGATTCGTAAAAAACATAGTTAGTCTCCCTTAAATGGGGATTCAGGGGGATGTTAATGACTACAGATACTATAGCCGCAATATCAACTCCGCTTGGTGAGGGTGGGATAGGGATTATAAGGCTGAGCGGACCGGATACAATAAAGATTGTCTCGAAAATCTTTAAACCCAAAAAAAACATAAATCTAAAAAACCAAAAATCTCATACACTTCATTTTGGACATATTCTTAAGGAAAAAACTGTTCTTGATGAAGTGCTGGTTTCCGTAATGAAAGCTCCCCATTCATACACAAAAGAGGATGTTGTAGAGATTAATTGTCATAGCGGGGTTTTAGTTTTAAAGTCTATTCTGGAGCTTGCATTAAGACATGGCGCGCGCGCTGCGCTGCCGGGTGAATTTACTAAAAGAGCGTTTTTAAACGGAAGAATAGACCTTCCGCAAGCTGAATCGGTGATGGATTTGATAGAATCTGTTTCATCAAAGGGATTGAAATTAGCAGCACAGCAGCTATCAGGCAGGTTATCCATTAAAATAAAAAACTTACGTACAGAACTGCTTGATCTACTGGCGCACATAGAGGCATTACTTAATTTTCCTGAGGACAGAGTCAGCTCAATAAGTAGAAGCACAATATTATCTTCAGTTAAGAAAATGCAAAAAAAGATTACTTCTTTGATTGATACTGCTGATCAGGGGGAGATTTTCAGGCATGGAGTAAGGACGGTTATTGTCGGCAAACCAAATGTTGGAAAATCCAGTCTTTTGAATGCGCTTATGGAAGAGGAGAGAGCCATAGTAACTGAGATTCCCGGAACTACAAGAGATACAGTAGAAGGAGCCATTCATATTCAGGGACTTTCCTTCATGCTGGTAGACACTGCAGGCTTACAGCCTGTAAATAATATTGTAGAGAAAATAGGCATTGCCAGAAGCAAGAAAAAACTCATGGAAGCTGACCTTGCACTCTTTATGTTAGATGCAAGTACTAAGATCGATTCCAACGATAAGAAACTGTTTGAACTTATTAAAGGAAAGAACAGTATCGTACTGCTTAATAAAATAGATTTGCCTTCTAAAACGAAAATATTCGATATTCGCAAACTTATTCCTGAAAGCACAATTTTAAAACTATCTGCAAAGAATGAAATTGGAATTGATGAGCTCAAAAACACAATGCTGGATATAACATTATCTAAATTTAAGCATCATCAGTCCTCTGTATGTGTTAATATGAGACATAAGGAATCACTATTAAATGTGCACAAGAGTTTAGCCCATATTATTTACACTATGACAAAAACAAAATTAACTGAAGAGTTTGTCTCTCTTGACCTGAAAAACGCGCTGGATTCTCTTGGTCGGATAACAGGAGAAACAGTGAATAATGAAGTGTTGGATAGGATATTCTCAAAATTCTGTATAGGGAAGTAGCTATGAAATTTCTTAAAATTGTTTTTTGGATTATTTTTGCAGTCGTGGCTCTTTACTATGCCGTTGAAGCAGGTAAGGGTATATGGATAAATAGCTCAAATAAAAAAAGGGAAAAACCTGGTAATTATAAAAACTACGGAACAATATATAAATCATCAAAGGAAAAAATCAGCAATATCCAAAGTGAATATAATGAAAAGCTGGGTAAGGAATTGTCCCAATAAATGCTGTTGGTCTGCAATAAATTCATAATATCTAATTTTCCTCTTGACATGGTCAAAGGAAATTGCTATTTTTAGCAGTCTAAACGTGAGAGTGCTAAAAATTTGGGGGAATATACAACAAATCTGAAGGGAGGGGAGAAAGAAATGACAGTTAAGCCACTTGGAGATAGGATTTTAGTTAAGAGGTTGGAAGGGGACGATAAGATAGGAAGCATAATAGTCCCTGACGCAGCTAAAGAAAAGTCTCAGAAAGCAGAAGTTATTGCTGTAGGAGAAGGGAAAAAGACAGATGAAGGGAAACTGATTTCTCTTGAAGTTAAAAAGGGAGATAATATACTCATTGGCAAATATGCGGGTACGGATATAAAGATTGACGGCGAAGAATGTATCATCATGAAACAAGAAGATGTAATGGGAATTTTTAAGAACTAAAGACAAAAATATAAAAAAAGGAGTAATTAAAGATGGCAAAGCAGTTAAAGTTTGACGAAGACGCGAGAAAGGATATTTTAAGCGGCGTTGTACAGCTTAGCAGAGCTGTAAAGGTAACGCTTGGTCCAAAAGGCAGGAATGTTGTATTGGACAAGAAGTTTGGATCGCCGACGATTACCAAGGATGGCGTTACGGTTGCTAAAGAAATTGAATTAGAGAATCCATATGAGAATATGGGCGCTCAGATGGTAAAGGAAGTTGCATCAAAGACTTCTGATGTAGCAGGCGATGGAACCACAACAGCTACAGTACTTACGGAAGCAATATATAGAGAAGGTCTTAAGAACGTTACAGCTGGCGCAAATCCAATGGCGCTTAAAAAAGGAATTGAGAAGGCAGTAGATAATGTTGTAGGGAGTCTTAAAGGATTAAGCAAGCCTATCAAAGATAAAAAAGAGATATCTCAAGTTGCTACAATCTCAGCAAATAATGATCCCACTATCGGTAATATAATAGCAGATGCTATGGATAAAGTTGGCAAGGATGGGGTTATTACAGTTGAGGAAGCGAAAGGGATGGAGACAACTCTGGATATCGTAGAAGGTATGCAGTTTGACAGAGGTTATTTGTCTCCCTATTTTGTAACTGATGCAGAAAGAATGGAAGTGATTCTCGAGAATCCGTATATTCTTATTCATGAAAAGAAGATTTCCAATATGAAGGATTTGCTGCCATTATTGGAAAAAGTGGCGCAATCAGGTACTCCATTCTTAATTCTTGCTGAAGAGGTTGAAGGAGAAGCTCTGGCAACAATGGTTGTGAATAAGATTAGAGGTACTCTGAAATGTGCGTGTATCAAGGCTCCTGGTTTTGGAGACAGAAGAAAGGAAATGCTTGAAGATATTGCTATTCTTACCGGAGGCAAGGTCATTTCCGAGGATCTTGGAATCAAATTAGAGAGTATCACTCTAAACGATCTGGGAAGAGCAAAGCGTGTTACAATTGACAAAGAAAACACAACTGTTGTTGAGGGAGCAGGAGAAAGAAGCGATATAGATGGAAGAATATCTCAGCTTCGCACACAAATAGAAGATACAACATCAGATTATGATAAGGAAAAGCTACAGGAAAGACTGGCAAAGCTTGCCGGCGGAGTCGCAGTTATTAATGTTGGGGCTGCAACGGAAACAGAGATGAAGGAAAAGAAGGCCAGAGTTGAAGATGCGCTTCATGCGACCAGAGCTGCTGTTGAAGAAGGTGTGGTTGCAGGCGGTGGAGTTGCTTTACTTAGATGTATAGCTGATCTTGAAAAAATGACACTAAAGGGAGATGAAGCTATAGGGCTTAATATTATCAAGCGCGCCCTTGAAGAACCGATAAGACAGCTTGTTAGTAATGCTGGAGCTGAGGGAGCTATAGTTGTTCAGGAGCTTCTTAAGAAAGAAAAAAATGTTGGCTACAATGTAGCAGCTGATAAATACGAGGACATGTTTGCAGCAGGTATTGTAGATCCAACAAAGGTAACAAGAACAGCTCTTCAGAATGCAGCAAGTATCGCAGGATTACTGCTTACAACAGAAGCGCTTATAACAGATATTCCTGAAAAGGAAAAGATGCCTCCAATGCCTGCTGGCGGTGGCGGTATGGGTGGAATGCCAGGCGGTATGGGCGGAGGAATGTATTAAGATAAGTAAGAAATGGTTAATGTAGAGACACGGCATACCGTGTCTCTACTATAAATTTACGAGGAGACAAGATATGAAATTAGTACCTTTAGAAGATAGGGTTATTGTAAAAAGATTGGAAGCTGAGAGTAAGACAAAGGGAGGTATTATCCTTCCTGATACAGCTAAAGAAAAGCCACAAGAGGGTAAGATTATAGCTGTTGGAAGCGGCAAAATGTTAGAAGATGGAAAGAAACAGTCAATGAGTGTTAAAGAAGGCGACAAAGTCATTTTTTCATCATACGCAGGCACAGAAGTGCAAATTGACGGAGAAGAGCATCTGATAATGAAAGAGGAAGACATTTTAGCTGTTATAGAATAGTAACTGACATTTTTTAAGCCTCCTGCACCTCGAATGCTTTCGGGACGGGAGGCTTATTTATTTTGGGAGAGAATAGAATTGACTGAAGAAAATAGGTATCATAATCTTCAAAAACTGACATATCTTCTAATTGTTATTCTGTTGATTTATGGCGGTCGAATCTTATGGAAGAATTTTGCAGATCCCGGATATAAAAGAACGAAAATTTTCTTAAAAACTTTTGATATTATCCAATCCAGCTACATAGATAAAACAGATTCCAAGGAACTTATATATAGTGCTGTTGATAGTATGGTTAAGAGTCTTGGGGATCCGCATAGTCAGTTTATATCTCAAGAAGCATATGATGAGATGAAGGTGTTCGAAAAAGGAGAATACGGAGGGCTGGGAATAGTTATAGGAATAAAAGACGCCAAGATTGTTGTTATTTCTCCCATAGAAGGTACTCCTGCAGATGAAGCTGGCATAAAGCCCGGCGATATTATCATGAAAATAGAGGGAATAAGCTGTGTCGGATGGTCACTGCCGGAAGTAGTAAAAAAGCTTAGAGGGAAAAAAGGGACAAAAGTTTCATTGCATGTGAAACGCGGGAAACATCAAGAGCTTTTGTGTTTTGAAATTATAAGAAAAATTATAGAGCTTAGATCAGTTTATTCTAAATCAATAAACGATAGCATTGGATATATTAGAATTGTAGATTTTGGAAACGCAACATTAAAGAGTTTTAAGGATGCTATAACCAGTTTAGATAAAAAAGAGATTAAGTCTCTT
>CAZMXO010000039.1:0-9267 GCA_964570265.1 uncultured bacterium | reverse complement strand
CTTCCAAAATATTTTTAGCAAGTGAACCCTTAAAATTATTTATGGTAAAGATATCGTCACTATAGGTCTTATCGGTTTTAGAATAGGTGATATTGTTAATCAGGGTTGCTGCTTTTTCGCTGTTAATAATATTTGATACACCTTTAATAAAACTTTCTGGGTTCACCTTAAAATCATCAAATGATTTATTGGTTATCTTCTGTAAGATTTTAACAATTGTTTTTCTCGTTAAATTTGTTTCTTTAGCAATTTCAAAGATAAGATCATATTTTAACGAACCCAGTAAAGAATCCACTTTTTCTGTGATATTCTTTTTTCTTTCCATGCTGTTGCCAGCCTTCAAGCTGGACTCATCAACCGTATCCTTTTGTTCACCCGTTGTAATATTTACCAAAACTTTTTTCACCGTCAGATTACTATCTATGGCCTGCACACTTTTTTCGATTATCTCATCACTATCAAAATCCACCTCATAAACCGTTTTTACTTTTAGCTTTTTCCATAAAGCCTGAAATTCTTTTTTTGCAAAGTTTTCATTCGGTTTCAATATCGCTTCACTTATATTATTCGCTTTTCCATTTTCAGTAGCTTCGTAATTTGCCGTTGTGTGAATCTTTTGCATCAAATCAGCAACACAGTTTTCAAACCCATTCAGTTTTTCAGGTACTTTAAATTTATTTTCAGCGATATCTCTTATTAAGGTATCTGTTATTTGATAATTATCATCGATGTAACCTTTATTCTTAAAATCAAAGATCAAATCCATTGAAGTCTGACTATCAAAGACAAATTTTTCGCCTTTATTATTTGTTAAAACATGATCTACCAAAGCATCAACAGTTAGCTTTACTGGTCTCTCAGAAAGAGAATCAACAATTTCTTTTTGTAGTTCTTTTGCAAAAGTATCATAAGATTCACTGGCAACTACTGTTAGCTTGTTAATATCAAAAAACTCATTTTCAAGTACGGACGTATCCATTCGTTCGCCGTGCGAGTTAACGCAAATCCGCAAACCTCTACCAATTTCCTGCCTTTTGCTGATTATGGATTGACTGTGTTTTAAAGTGCATATTTGAAATACATTGGGATTGTCCCAGCCTTCACGAAGTGCCGAGTGAGAAAAAATAAATCGAGTTGGCTCACTAAACCCCAGCAGTTTTTCCTTATTTTTCATGATTAGATCATATGCGCTTTCATCATCACTTCCGCCTTCACTTCTTTTCTCTTTTGAATCTACAAAATTTCCTTTTTTATCAATGGAAAAATACCCTTTGTGAATTTCTGGTGCGGAATGTTTGATAAGATAGTCATTATATTCTTTATCAAATATTTCAAGCTGACTTATTGTGTTGTGGTATTCCTCTTCAAACATATGGGCATAATCCCCCTTTTGATCAGGGGAGGAATAATCTCTATATTTAACAACTTCATCAATAAAAAAGAGCGATAAAACCTTTATTCCTTTTTGAAACATCAAGCGTTCTTTTTCTATATGGGACCTTATGGTTTCCCTTATCTGAATACGCCTAACGTGTTCTTCATCAACATCTCCCGTAGTTTGACCTACTGTAAGTTCTACGCCATTTGTAAAGCTTACCTTATTTGTTAGACCATTAATTTCTTTAACAACAAAACCTTTATATTCCTGCAGGTTATTTGAATAAACAAAAAGGTCGTCTTTCTCTAATACTTTTATAATCCTTTTCACAAGTCCTGTTTTTTGTTTAACTTCAAGTTCAATATAAGCAACAGGATAATGTTTTGTACTGATTTGAACTCTATCCAGAAAGAGAAAACTGTTAGTTCCACTGTTACCTACGACCTCAATTCCTTTCACATTAATCTTCTTCACCAGTTTTTGATTAAATGCATCAATAGCATCGAGACGGTATATTTTATTAAAATCATTTTTATGGGTTGCAGAATATCTTAATGTGAAGAGCTGATTAAATTCTCTTTCTGTGAAAATCTTCTCAGCTTTTTCACCAAAACGTTGTGGCTCATCAATAATTAAAATTGGCCTTGCTCTCTTGATAATATCAATAGGCCTCTGTGATTGAATCACATCAAGTTTCTGATAAATTTTTCTGGATTCCTGACTTGTTGTAGCAAAAGCCTGATAGTTCATAATGATGACTTCAATATTAGAAGTATCTGCAAAACTTTTTATGTTTATCAGGTTAGATTTGTTTTTAGTGTTGTAAATTGAAAAACGAATCTTTTTACCGTAGATTTCCTGGAAATGCTCGGCAGTAATCTCCAGTGATTTATGCACACCCTCACGAATAGCAACCGATGGCACCATAATGATATATTTATTCCAACCGTAGAGCTTGTTCAGCTCATACATGGTTTTAATGTAAACATAAGTCTTGCCGGTACCAGTTTCCATTTCAACGGTAAAGTTAAATCCGGCCAGTTTACTGCTGGGTTTTAATCCCTGTTCTTTTTGAATCTCCTGAACATTCTTTAAAATATCCTCTTCTGTTAATTCGAGTTTTTTATTAGAGAATATCTCAGCTATCACATCTTTTTTAAAAAGAGTTCCTTCTCCCTCGGTTCTTCTTGCGACAACTTCTTTTCTTATTCCTTTGTTTTGCCCCTCAAAACAGTTTACTACAGCCATTGCAGCATCTGTCTGATAAGCCTGTTCTTTAAACTTTAGTTTCATAACTAAATCACCGTTACCTTTGTCTCGGGAGATAACCGCTTAAACCGCTCTTCTACATTAATACGGTCTTTGTCATATCTGAAGCTCGCATTTTTAAATACAACTTTTAAAGGTTGAATCTCAGCAATTTCATCTACAACTTTAAAGTCAATACTGTCATCGAAGCAAGCAACCAAAGCATTGGTTTGAACAAAGCAAACATTATTACCGTGAATTTCTTTTTTCTCAATGGGCAATGAAAGCTCCAGGCCCAGGTCAATAATGACTTGTGTCAAAAGATCTTCAGCTGTGCGGTCTTCTTTGATGTTGCTTTCCAAAAAATTTAACTGGTCTTGTTTAAGATCATTTGGATGATAAAAAACATCCTTAATGTTTGTTGAATCTGTTTTATAAACCCGGAAACCAATATCCAGCCTGCTTTTATCAACCGCCTGTTCACCTAATTTTAGTTGTTTGGTTTTAGAGTTAAGGCTCTCTAGAATATTCTTCCCAGCTTTTCGTATTCTTTCCTTTCCAAGGTCTGAAATAGTTTTATATCCAGCTTTATAGGCTTCGCTTTTTTCATCTGCTTTTTCCGGGAGTTGTACCATTATAAATTTACGGTTACTACCATCTTCAGAGTTGAGATGCATTACAGCATGAGCCGTGGTGGCTGAACCAGAGAAAAAATCAAGAACAATATCATCATTGTTCGTATTTGAAATTTTTACTAGATATGATATTAGACCCACAGGTTTTGCAAATTCAAAGGGAATACCAAGGTCCTTTAACTCTTTAGCACTATGCCTATTTTCAAACTTTGAAATAAAATCATTGGGCAATTGACCAGCTTCCACTCTGTCATTAAGCCAAATTTTAGTATTCACATTCCATTTAGAAAAATTTCCTTCCGAGTCGTACAATACATCATTGTTTGATTCGTTAAATTCAACGTTACCATTTCTAAATTCTTCTTGGTATTTTCCATATGTCCATCTCCACACGCCATCTTTTTTTGATTTTGGCGATACTTTACTCCCCTCAACTTTCTCAAGTGGGAAATTTTCACCAGGCGGGATAATTAATGTACCATCAGGTGCCTCAACATAATATCTTTGATTTATACATCCACGCATAGGGTCTAAAGAAGATTGATAAAGACCCATTGCTCTGTATTTTTCCCCATCTCTTTGACCTCCATTTTGAATTTTTGTATAAACTTTTTTTATTAGTTTGTCATCCATATCATCTCTAAAACCTGATGTCTTACCAATGTTTTTAGCTGCAACAATAATATATTCAATATTGGGTGAAAAAAAATTACCTTTATTACCCCCAGATTTAGCTAGCCTACCAACAACGGCTATTCTATTATCCTCACCAAAAATATTATCTGTTAATGAAATAAGATTTGACAACTCATTTTGACCAATAGAAATAAAGATTACTCCATCCTCCCTCATCAAATCCCTAGCCACAACCAAACGTTCATGCATCATAGATAGCCAATCAGAGTGAAACCTGCCGTTACTATCAGTGTTTTTAAAAAGCTTTTCACCTTCTTCATTTTCAACCCCAAGATCTTCCTCATATTCTTCTTTACTCCTCTTAAAATCATCTTTATAAATAAAATCGCTTCCTGTATTATAAGGTGGATCAATGTATATCACCTTTACCTTACTTAAATAACTCTCCTGCAAAATCTTCAGAACTTCAAAATTATCACCCTCAATATAGAGGTTCTCTGTGGTATCAAAATTGACACTCTCTTCCCTGCAAGGCCTAAGAGTTTTAGTAATAGGAGTATTGGCTTTTAACAACGATGATTTTTTACCCGGCCAGTCAAGCTGATAGCGTTCGTCACCTTCTTCTACAAGTTCTTTGGATAAAATCTGTTTCAGCAAATCAAAATCAACTGCCTTTTCAATATTGCCGTTTTCGTCTTTGGTTTCTGTAATCACATTTGGAAACAGACTCTCGATTTGTTCAATATTATTATCTGTTAAATCCGGCGTCTGCATTTTTAGTTTATCCATTATTTCACATCCTCTTTAATTTTTTCAAGCTGAGCTTTTTTCTCAAGCAATATTTTATTTTTCTCAACCTTGCGGTTAAACTGCTTTTCTTTATTAATCTTACTTCCTAACAATTTTATTTCATTTTCCAATGTCTTTATTCTGTTATCCGTAGCTATAAGCTCTTTGAAATCACTTTTATTACCGGCTTCACTACGAATAAATATCTTAATGAGCTTTTGATAGACTTTTTCTAAACTTATGCCTGAAAAATCAAAAGCTAACGCTTCATTCCAGTCAGAGAAATAGTAGTTCTCTGCTTTAGTATTTTCTTTTAAGGTTATTCCGTAGGCAATAGATTCTATATGTACAAAGCGATACAGTATTTGGTAGGGTATCGTTTTATCGATAATCTTCAGAACGTTCTTTGGAATGACCTGTTCTTTCAGTGAAATTTCAAATATTTGAATTTCAGTTACAGTATCGGTTTTTGAAATACCGATGGTCTCTTCTGCCAGTTTATATTTCCAGGTGATTCTCTGTATATTATCTGTAAACTCTTTTTGTAATTTTGAATTTAAAGCTACTTTTTCATAGAACTTACTTTTGGCTATAAATTTATTAACATAGGCACTTTTGGGCAGATTTAGTCCGTCATTCATAACTATTTAATCACCGCAAAAGTAATCAATTCAAAGTCTTCCAGCCCCTTAATATTATTTACAAGTGCTGTAGTCCCCCCAGTTGAAAAAAGACTCTCAACATCGCTTTCATCTTTTACATCGAGAATTGATGCTATGGAAGAATTTAACAGACCAGAATATTTCGCCATATTTTTTCCATCATCTGTTTCTTCATTAAAAAGATCATACACCTCTTTTAAGGGTTCAGGTTTGCCTTTTGACAATATACGAAGAATATCGAGGGTGTTTTTAACATTCAGATGATTAGATAATATTTCTCCATCTTCTTTTATATAGACCAGATAAAAAGGGTGGAGCTGGTTGGTGTTATCAATATTTACCTCATTATTGATATTCTTTAAAACAAAAATAACGCCTGGATCTATATTACGATCCGTGTCCTTTTTACAGACAGTGTGCATACCATTTGCAATATTTTCAAGGCTTCCGTTTTCATTGATATAATTCACCAGGTCCATACGAAAGTCATTTAAGCCCAAATCGGTTATAGAAACACCTGACCCCATTTCCTCAACATCAACAACTTCTTCCTGTAGTTTTTCCAATTGTTTTTTTCTGAACAGCAAATCCGAACTTTTATTGGTGAGCACATTATCTTCGCCAGTAGCAGTAGCATCTACAATAAACATTTTACTTTCAACCCTGCTCTTTAGATTAATATAATCATCAAGTGAAAGCTGCGGCCAAAAATTAATTAGCTGGATATCCTTGTTAATCGAGCCAATTCTGTCTATCCTACCAAACCGCTGAATAATCCGCACAGGGTTCCAGTGAATATCATAGTTGATTAGAGTGTCACAGTCCTGCAGGTTCTGCCCTTCTGAAATACAATCGGTTGCAATCAATATATCAATTACAGGTGCATCTTTAATTCTCCTCTCTTTAGAACGAGGCGAGAAGTTAATGAGGATATTGTTAAAACTATTATTTATTTTTAATGTCGATTGATTTTGATCAGAGCCTGTTATCTTTGCCGTTTCTATTCCTAATTGCTTCTTATTATAATCTGCAATATTTTCATATAGATAATTGACTGTATCCGCAAAAGCACTAAAAATGAGTATTTTTTTATTGTTTGGATTTATCGGATTATTGATTTTGTTCCTAATACAGTTTTTTAAATCATTCAGTTTTGCATCATGCTCCGGAGTTACTCTTTCCATCTCCTTCAGTATGTCTTTAGCAATATTAAGATCAGCCTGTAAGTCCTGCTTCCATCCAGCTGTATTCATATCTTCGAGGTTTACTTTTATCTTATCGCCAACGCTAAATTCATCGTTTAACCAGTCATCACTGTCGCTGTCCAAGTTTATGTCATTAAATTGTGTAGTGTCCGCAAAGGCTTGGGTGCCTTTTTCTTCAAACTCTTCAATTTTTTTAACGGTAGAGGAAACCGCTTTAATGAATTTATTAAGCGTAATTCTAAATGAATCGACTGAACTTTCTAACCGTTTCAGAAGATTAACCCGCATTAATGTTTGAAGATTTTTCTCCCTATGTGACTGTTTAAAGCTTACCTTCTCTGTAATATTCGTATCATATAAGTCACTATAAAAATCCCTTTTACTCTCAAGAATATACTCGAAAGGAGAATAGACAGACATATTCAATCTGGAAAGTCCTTTATAAAGCTCAGATATTTCCATAAACCCATCAAGGTCGGTTATCTTTGCATGATGAGTAACAGGCTTTAACCTGTTTGGGAAATGGCCAATTTTTTCTATATCATAATATTTCTCAATATGTTTTCGACTTCGTGCAATAGTTACGCTGTCCAAAAGTTTAAAGAAATCAAAATTAGTGTTAAGCTGTTTCAATAATATTTGACTCGTTCTTTCTTCAACAGGTAATTTTGACCAGTCATTGAATACCTTTTGAGCATTTTTTAAAATATTTTCAACGGATTTTTCCGTATGCATTTTTCCATCAACATCTCCAGTTTGACCTTCAAAGGCTAAAGCAAGTTGGTTTTTCAAATCTGTAAATCGGTTATTGACTGGAGTTGCAGAAAGCATCAGCACTTTAGTTTTAACACCCGTCTTAATCACATCTTTCATGAGTTTTTGATAACGGGTTACTTTGTCTTTCCTTGGATCGTTATTTCTGAAATTATGTGATTCGTCAATCACAATAAGATCATAGTTGCCCCAGTTTATTCGGGATAAATCAATACCATTTGATTCACCTCTTTCCCGCAATAAATCCGTATGATATAAGACATCATAATTTAAACGATCTTCAACCACAGGATTGTCATCATAATTATTTAAAAAGGTCTGCCAGTTATCCCCAAGCCTTTTGGGGCATAAAACAAGCACCGTTCTGTTACGCTCTTGATAATATTTAATAACACCGAGGGCAGAAAATGTTTTACCAAGACCTACGCTATCGGCAAGGATACAACCATTATGCCGTTCGAGTTTATTAATAATACCCAGAACAGCATCTCGCTGAAAATCGTACAGTTTGTCCCAAATCACCGAATCTTTAAAGCCAGTTTTTTCATTAGCAAGCTCGTCTTCAGATATGTCTTCCAAAAATTCATCAAATATATTGTATAGAGTTAAGTAATAAATAAATTCCGGTGAGTTTTCCTTATATAGATTTGCGATATAACCAACAACTTCATCAGTCACATTTTTTAATACTTTTTCATCATTCCAGATCTCATCAAAACTCTGAATGTATTGTTTAGTAGTTTCAAAGTCATCTGTTTTAATAACTTGATTCAGTATAGAATTGTCTTTTTCATATCCAAATCCAGCACTACTGAATTCGTTTATACCCATATAGACATATTTATTCTGATTATTATCAAGAGTGATATGCGGTTGGATATACTTATTTCCGAGATTGGTTTTAAAAGTTACTTTTTGTTCAATCCAATTCTTGCATTCTTTGGCAATAGCTTTACCTTTAAGCTCATTCTTTAGATTGATTTCAAACTCGGAACCACTTATAGACTTTTGTCGATTATTTGAATTTATTTGAAATTGTCTTTTTTCCCTATTATTCTTATCAACTTCTATAAATGTTGGGTCAGTAAAAACAAACTTCAATTGATCAATTTTATTGAGTTCGCTTTTTAGACTTTCAAAACCATATATAGTGAATATTCCGGCAGCAACTTCTAGCTTGCTTCCCTTCGTAATATTCTTTTTGAAATCATCACCGACTTTATCAGTTTTATTATTAAAGTTCTGTATCATTGGTAAAATTATCCGCTATAAATTAAGCACTTAATATGAGATATAAAAGTTTATTGTTCAAGATTTTGTCATATTTGGTTAAAAATGCAAATAATATTTAAAATTTAATAAAATCTCCACAAAAAAAGAGGCCTATCTAAGCACCTCTATTAATCCCCACATTACTCCCCTTTCTTCACCAGCCCCAACCCATTACACTTTGTACAGCAATTTACACCTACCGGATCTTTCAATGATGAGCCATAACCGTTACAATGCGGACACAGCACATATCCATATTTCTCCGGATTCATCATGATTTCAAACTTATCAACCATAAAATCACCTCCTTTATTAATACTTCAATGTCACTACCACCAGCCTCTCATCCCGATTAAACCTGAAACTCTTTACCCATCCCTGATCCTCAAAATAACCGAGAACCTTTCTGACAACTTTTTCGTTTTCAACAGGAATAGCCAGATACGGTATTACCCTAAGCTTCTTAAAATTAATCCTTTCCAGTTCCCCATTTCTCTTTTTAGCTGCGGCTATGTGTTCTCCTGAAGATTTATAATATGTAAACAACTGACTGCTCAGAGTAAATGAATACAACCTCCATAATCCCGGATCATCTTTATAACCAGGTACTTGTTTTATCTGCTCAAGTATTTTCTTCCTGCTCAGACCTTTAACATTATATTCTGTCA
>CAZMXO010000038.1:0-9403 GCA_964570265.1 uncultured bacterium | reverse complement strand
CGTTCTGTAAAGCGTTTTATGGCAGATTCAATAGAAGAATATCTGGAATGTTTCCCAGAAAAGCAGAAATCTAGCGGAATAAAAGTAGCTGTAGTCGGTTCTGGTCCATCAGGTTTATCCAATGCCTATTTTTTAACTACGCTGGGATATGATGTCACTGTTTTTGAATCTGAGGCCAAAGCAGGAGGAATGCTTACTTACGCGATTCCTTCTTATAGACTTCCTAACAATACTGTGGAGAAAGAAATTCAGGCTTTATGTCAATACGGTGTAAAAATAAAAACAGGTACAAATGTCGGAAAGGATATCAGCATAGACAAACTTAGAAAACAAGGTTTTAAGGCTTTTTATCTTGCTACTGGGGCAGGGGAGTCTATTATGCCTAGCATTGAAGGAATAGATAATGAGAAAGTTATGGCCGGATTGGATTTCCTGTATAAGGTAAATAACGGAGAAAAAACAAAGGTAGGAAAGGAAGTAGTCGTTATTGGCGGGGGGAATACAGCAATTGATGCTGCGAGGACAGCAAAACGGCTTGGAGCAGAAGTTACAGTTGTATACCGCAGGACCAGAGAGGAAATGCCTGCTGAAATAGAGGAAATTAAGGAGGCGGAAAACGAGGGGATAAAGATACAGTTTCTTCAAAATATTAAATCAGTCAGGTCAATTAATAATAAGCTGGAAGTTGAGTTCGTAAAGATGAGACTTAGCGAATTTGATAAATCAGGCAGACGAAGACCTGTTGAGATAGAATCGTCTTGTTTTACCAAAAAAATCGATTTATTAATTTTAGCTATCGGGCAGAAACCATCTCTAGGGGTTTTATTTGATAAAGATTTAACCAAAGATATGTTTGCTGGTGGTGATGTAGTAACAGGTCCTTCCACTGTAGTAGAGGCAATTGGAGAGGCGCAGAGAGCGGCAGAGGCTATTGATAAATATTTAACCGGTGGCAGAGATGAATATCCTTGGAACGTTATGGATCCAATCAAAGTTGACTTTGATCCGGAAGAAGAACCTGTTAGTTATAACAGGGCGAAGAATATTTTAATTCCGTTGGAAGAGAGAAAATCTTTTACTGAAGTTGAAAAAACATGGGACAGAAAGACAGCCTGCAAAGAAGCAGACAGGTGTCTGCGTTGTGAATATAAAAAAGAAGAGGAATAGAACTATGACAATAAAAGAAATTGTTAAAAAATACGGAAATAAAAGAGAGAATTTGTTGCAGATCCTACATGATGTTCAAAATCAAAATCCGAATAACTATATTTGTAAAGAGGCTATTTGCGAATTAAGTAAAGAGATGAACATCCCTGTGTCTGGAATTAAGGGAACAGCTTCTTTTTACACCATGTTTAGCTTTACTCCGCGCGGTAAATACGTAATCAGAGTTTGCGAAAGTCCTCCATGCCATGTCCTGGGCGCGCAAACTATTTTCGAAGCTATAGAATCAAAATTAGGAGTTAAGGTTGGAGAGACAACTGATGATGGTCTTTTTACATTGGAAGGAACGAGTTGTCTTGGGATTTGCGGAGTTGCGCCTGCCATGATGATTAACGACGAAGCCTATGGAAATTTGAATGAAGAAAAAATATGTAAAATATTGAGCCAAATTCAAGAAAAGGAAAGGAAATAATTTATGTCAAAATCAAGTATTGCTCAGATTTTAGTTGGCATTGATGGTAATACCGTCGTTTTAGGGGCAAGGAAGATAAAAAGCAAGTTGATTGCTGAAATAAGCAAACACAATCTTTCCTCCCAGATTCAAGTTGTTGAGACAGGAAGTATCGGTCCCGTTAATAAAGGGGTTTTACTCGGGATATATCCTACCGGGGAGATATATGGAGATGTCACTGAAGAGAATGTTGCGGAATTTATTCAGGAAAGGTTTGTTAAGGGAAGGCCCTACAAAAAATTGCTTTTATCGGAAAAACTTTCCACAGGAGTTGACCCGACTACTTATGATTCTAGAAAAACACAGCATTATGGTCGGATTGTTCTTGAGAACTGCGGAAAGATTAATCCTGAAGATATTGAAGAATATATTGGTGCAGGTGGATATGAAGCGTTAGGTGTAGCCTTGGAGAAAAAAACTCCGGAAGATATTATTAAGACCGTAAAAGATTCCGGACTAGTAGGAAGAGGAGGCGCAGGATTCCCAACAGGTTTGAAATGGTCATTTGCCAGAGCAGCAAAAGAAAGTCCAAAATATATTATCTGCAATGCTGATGAAGGGGAGCCCGGCACTTTTAAGGATCGGTTAATTATGGAAGGGGATCCTCATAAAGTTCTGGAAGGCATGGCAATCTGTGGGTATGCAATAGGCGCCAATGCAGCCTATATCTACATTCGCGGAGAATACCAGCTTTCTATTCAAAGATTAACAAAAGCCATAAAAGACGCGGAGAAATTAGGACTTTTGGGTAAAAATATTTTTGGCACGAATTTTGATTTTAATGTAAGGATTAAGATTGGAGCAGGTTCTTATGTTTGCGGAGAAGAAACCGCTCTTCTTAATTCAATGGAAGGATTAAGAGGTGAGCCGAGACTCAAGCCGCCTTTTCCTGCTGAATCAGGATTTTTATCCAAGCCGACAAACGTAAATAATGTAGAAACCTTTGCCAATATTGCTCCTATTATATTAAATGGCTTCGAATGGTTTAAAAAGATTGGAACCGAAAGCACTCCGGGAACCAAAGTCTATACCATATTGGGGCACATAAAACGTCCAGGACTAATTGAAGTTCCTATGGGAATTACTCTTAGAGAAATTATTTATGATTATGCAGGAGGCATGTCTTCTGGAAAATTCAAAATGGCTCAAATAGGAGGGACTGCTGGCGATATTTTTTCTTCAAAGCTTCTGGATGTGCCGCTTGAATACCAAGAACTCCAGAAACTGGGACATAATTTGGGTTCCGGCGCAATATTGATTATGAACGATACAGTTTTAATTGCGGATTTCCTGACTTGCTGCATGAAATTCTTCGTTCATGAATCATGCGGGAAATGTTCGGTATGTAGAATTGGTACAAAGCAGATATATGAAGCCTTTAAACGATTGGGAAAGAAGGAAGCGTATTTTGATGAGCTTAAAACTATAAAAGAGCTGGCTGAGGAGCTGAAACTTACAGCTTTTTGTCCTTTGGGGCAGTCTGTTGCCTCACCTGTTCTTTCTGCTTTGAAGTATTTTGGAAAGGAACTTATTCAAGGAGTGAATCCTGATAAAAAGCATGAATCTGTAACCAGAGAAAAACCTAATTATAGTGGCAACAATGGGTCAAAACCCATTGTTTATGGAAATAAATAAGGAGACAAGAGATGAAAGTAAATATTGTAATAAACAATATAGAGATAAACGTTCCAAAAGACACAACGATTCTGGATGCTGCTAAAAAGATTGGAATAAAGATACCCACTTTATGTTATCTGGCGGATCTTCAGAACCCCGGATCATGCAGGATGTGTGTCGTAGAAGTAGAAGGAGCTAAAGCGCTTCAACCCTCATGTGTAACAAAGGTTTCTGAAGGCATGAAGATCCACACTAACACCAAAAAAGTGCGTGATGCCAGAAAGATAATATTGGAGCTGCTTTTAAGCGACCATCCATGGGAATGCAATACTTGTGATCGTAATCAGAGCTGCGAACTTCAGAAACTGGCAGATGAATATGGTATTAATGAAGTCAGATTTCAGTCCGTAAGAGAGAGAATGCCTCTAGATGAAAGCACTCCCGGCATTGTCAGAGATCCAAATAAATGCATTCTTTGCAGAAGATGCGTCAGTGTATGCCAGGATGTTCAGGGAGTAGATACATTAGCTCCAAGAGCGCGCGGATTTGATACTATTATCGCACCTGGGCAATTCGATATGCTCAGCGAAGCCGTTTGTGTTCAATGCGGACAATGCGCTGCAGTCTGTCCTGTTGGAGCAATAAGTGAAAAAGACGATATTGATAAAGTGTGGGCATCTATTGACGACCCAAACAAGTTTGTGGTTGTTCAGACTGCTCCTGCAATTCGTGCAGCCCTTGGGGAATGCTTTGACCTAAAACCAGGTACTTTAATAAAAGGTAAAATGACTACAGCTCTCAGAAGGCTTGGGTTTGACAAAGTATTCGATACTAACTTTACTGCCGATTTGACTATTATTGAAGAAGGCACAGAGCTTCTTACGAGGTTAAAGAAAGCACTGGTTGATAAAGATAAAAATGTAGCTTTGCCTATGTTTACTTCATGTTCTCCTGGATGGATAAATTACATGGAGAACTTTTATCCTGAACTAATTCCAAATATTTCCACCTGCAAGTCTCCTCAGCAGATGTTCGGAGCTGTTGCAAAAACATACTATGCAAATAAAATCGGCAAGAAAAAAGAGGATATAGTTGTAGTATCCATAATGCCGTGCACTGCCAAGAAATTTGAGTGCAATCGGGACGAAATGAATGACAGCGGGGTTAAGGATGTAGATTATGTACTGACAACAAGAGAGTTAGGCAAGTTTATTAAGCAGGCTGGCATAGACTTCATTAATCTTCCAGATGAGGAAATGGATGCGCCTCTGGGCACATCAACCGGCGCCGCGGATATATTTGCAAATACAGGCGGGGTTATGGAAGCGGCTCTAAGAACAGCATATGAAATTGTTACAGGGAAAGGATTGCCGTTCAAGGGATTACATGTTGTGCCTATTGAAGGCTTGAAAGGAGTAAAAGAAGCGTCACTCAAGATAGAAGGCACAACAGAAGAGTGGAGATTTCTTGAAGGTGTTACAGTAAATGTTGCCGTTGCTCATGGTCTTGGAAACGCAAAGAAAGTAATAGAGTCAATAAAAAGCGGCAAAAAGTCCTATCACTTTATAGAAGTCATGGCATGTCCCGGAGGCTGTATTGGCGGAGGCGGACAGCCGAGAATGACAACTAATGAAGTAAGACAGGCAAGAATAAACGCAATATACAAAGAGGATGAAGGTAGAAAACTAAGAAAATCTCATGAAAGTCCTGCGATAAAAAAGATCTACGAAGAATTCCTTATAAAGCCGCTTGGAGAAAAATCCCATCATCTTTTGCACACAACATATACAAATAAAAAAGACCCATCTCCAAAAAAATAAATAGCTGCCATTACAAGTAACGAAAGGGCGAATTCTATATTCGCCCTTTTTTTATGATTTATTGGGTATTTTTACGTCAATGTGATATTGCTTAAATTTCAAAATTACCCAAAATATGAGAAAATTTCTCAAGTATATTGACTTTAATTTACTTAAATGCTATATTTCACGTAATATGTGAGAAAAAGGAGGAATAACATGCTTGTTCAAGTCACTGTTAAAAATTTTCGGTCGTTCAAAGAAGAAACAACATTGAGTATGGTTGCATCAATGATCAAGGAAAAAAAAGATGAAAGCGTATTTGATGTTACAAATAAATTATCTTTATTGAAAAATGCTGTAATTTATGGGGCAAATGCGAGTGGGAAAAGTAATTTATTTATGGCCCTTTCTTTTATGAAGGATTTCATCCAGAATTCATCAAAAGAAACACAGCTTACAGAAAAGATTAATGTATCTCGTTTTAAATTGAGCGCAGAAACAAAAGATACTCCCGCATCGTTTGAGATTGTGTTTTTTTATGAAGGTATTCGGTATAGATATGGATTTGCGGTTGATGAAGAACGGATTCATGCAGAATGGCTTTTCTATACACCGAAAAAACAGGAAGTAGAAGTTTTTACACGAGTGAAACAAGAATTTTATCTTAAAAGTCATTTTAAAAGTGAAGAAATTATTGTGGAAGATGACCGTGTTCGTCAAAATGCATTGTTATTGTCTGTATCTGCTCAGTTCAATGGCAAAATTGCGAAAAAAATTCTGGAATGGTTTTCTCGTTTTAACTGTATTTCAGGAGTACACAGCAGGAAACATGCAGCAATTACTCTTTCTTTGCTGGATGGAGAAAAAGGGACGAAGGCGATTTTAGGATTTTTAAAAGACGCAGACACAGGAATTGAAGATTTAAAAATGATTGAGAAAAACAGAACTATTATTAAAGAAAATAAGGAAGAGGAAGAAGTTCTAGTAAGCATTAAAACATATCATTCTAAATATAATAGCAAGAAAGAAGTAATTGGTAGCATTCCTTTTGATATGCTTGCTGATGAATCTAATGGAACACAGAAATTTTTTGAACTTAGTGGGGCATTTATTGAAACGTTGAAACATGGTAAAGTATTAATAATTGATGAACTTGCTGCGCGGCTCCATCCTCGTTTAGTGAAAGCTGTCTGTGAGCTATTCAATTCGCGGGAGAAAAATCCGCATAATGCGCAATTGATCTTTGCTTCTCATAATACGAATATTTTAAGAAAGGATATCTTTAGGCGTGATCAAATTTGGTTTGTTGAAAAAGATTGTTTTGGTGCAAGCGAATTATATTCATTGGTTGAATATAAACAAAAAGGTGATAAAAAAGTGCGCAATGACGCATCGTACGAAAAAGATTATTTGTTAGGAAAATATGGGGGAGTGCCTTGTGTGAGGGAATTTGAGATGCATTATGGGGACTGATAACTTATTTTGGAAGAGAAAAGCACGGCTCAAACGTAAAGAAGCCATACGTTCTGAACGTGAAAATATTCTTATTGTCTGCGAAGGTGAGAAAACAGAGCCATACTATTTTAGGGCATTTCGAGTGACATCAGCCAATGTCAAAGTTTGTGGAAACGGCTGTAATACAATATCTCTTGTTGAAGACACAAAAAAAATATACGAAGAGTCAAAAAACAACAAAGAACCTTATGATCAAACATGGTGTGTTTTTGATATGGATTCAAATCCTATACAATTTAATAAAGCTATTAAATTGGCGGAAAAATATGGATTTCACGTCGCCTATTCTAACGAGGCTTTTGAATTATGGTATATTCTGCATTTCGAATATTTCGTCGCAGATGTGGGCAGGAGAGCATATCTGAAAAAACTGACAAAACTTTTCGGTAAAAAATATAAGAAAAATGATAGATTAATTTTTGTAGAATTATTATCTAAGCAGAAACAGGCAATTCGGCACGCTAAGAAACTATTAAAAGAATATCCTTCGTGTAAACCTTCTGATAAAAAACCTTCAACAACAGTTCATCTTTTAGTAGAAGAGTTAAATAAATATGCTACGTAGGAACTCAAAATGCAGTAAAACCTTTCCCGTTTATGATTTGAGGTAGGGTGGAGTAGGATGGAAGAGTAACAGTTTATGAGTGTAGTCGCAGGATGTTCCCTTTTTAATGGTGTAATGCTAGCGTCAGACTGCCGTTTAACAGTTGAGGGGTCAAATAATACAAAAACTTACAGCGATAATGTTCAAAAAATTTTTCCACTCACTCCAACGATGGGAATAGGATTTGTTGGCAGTCTAGGGGTAGCTGGACATATTCTACAAGGTTGTCGGAGACAGATACAAAGAAAATCTAGAATAGACACAATAAGCATGAATCAATGGCTACCAAGATACTTTCGGCATTCGTTTTCAAAAATAAAATTCAAACAACCTGTTGCTTTTATGGTAGCTTCCGTTATTCCAAGACAACCTAACATCATTGAAAGAGAAAATGCAGTTAAAATAATGAACAAAATTATAAAAGAAGAAAGTCCTGCCAAAAGAAATTGGATACCAGATATCTTAGTTAAGATAATTCGCACTCCAAAAGATGATAAATATGTCACGCTGCTAGATTGTCCTAAAGGATTTCTTTATGTTATGAAATCACCTAATTTTATTCCTAAACACTTAAAGCCTTTAGAGTTTGCTGCTATAGGTTCGGGACAAAATGTGAATTTTGCTATTGAAGAATATCAAGATATGATTTTCGCTGGAGATGTAGGCAATTCTTTCTTCGAGTCAATTAACTTAAAAGAGTGTATGCGAAGGTTTATTAAGGAGCACAACATTGAGGATGTTGGAGGATTATATCCGTGTCTTAAAGTTGGTACTAATGGAATTGAACTTTTAGGAAATAGTGTTAAAAGTTCGTTTTACAACACAGAAATAAAATTATCATGCAACAATGATGGTCGCTGGATACAAAAAAATGTAACTTCAGGTAAGGAAATTAAACTATTATTTCCTTGGGAAATTGATTGTCAAAGAATAAACAGGAATAACAAATTTGATGATTTAGATAAAATACATTAAACAATAAACGTATAACTCCACTCAAATCTTTAATCATCCGGATTTTCTGATTGAATCTGGAGAATGGCAAAATGGATTGTTGTTAGAGTCATGAAGGAATAATGCTGATACCTGCACTGTCAAAATCAAAATTCAGATCGAAATTTCGGCTTGATAAAAAAGACCTGGACTATATTAAAAGAATTGGACTTGATAAGATTGCCTCACATGCCAGAGATTTTGTTACAAAGAAACTGTCGCCAGCCGAGCCCAAAAATGACGGTAAACAGACCCCCTTCAAAGGGCATCCTGTATTTAAGGCACAGCATGCTACAGCTACATGCTGCAGGAATTGCCTCAGGAAGTGGTATCATATTTCCGAAGGCCGGCCGTTAACTGAGGACGAGATAAAAATGATAGTAGTTGTCATTATGAAATGGATTAAGACTAACTAATCATAGAAAGACTGCGCGTCAATTTGTTCTCTGGATTGAAAATGACTTGATAAAAAGCACCATATTGGTATCATTCATGATGTGAGTGTTATTTTAGGAATTTTGAAAGAGTCCTATTTTTTGCTAAACAAGATGTCCGTTTATTTGTTATTTGGATTTCTTTTTGCGGGAATTATCCATATCTTTTTAAGAGAAGGAATGATCGCAAAATACTTGGGCAAAAATGATACAATGTCAGTAATAAAGGCATCTTTATTTGGCATCCCTCTCCCATTATGCTCATGCGGAGTGATTCCTGCTGCGTTATCTTTAAAAAAAGATGGAGCAAGTAAAGGCTCTATCCTGTCGTTTCTGATCTCAACGCCGACAACAGGTATTGATTCAATTTTTGCCACATATTCATTATTGGGTGGAGTTTTTGCGTTTTATCGCGTTATTGCTGCTTTTATCACAGGTGTATTTGCAGGAATTGTTGCAAATATATTCTTTCGTGGAGAACAACCTTCTTCTAATACAGAAAATAAAAGTACGTGCAAAGCATGCACTAGCTGTAAGCATTCTACGGAAAGCCACAATTTTTATGACAAGGTCAAGGGAGTCTTTAAATATGCATTTGTTGATTTGTTAAGAGACACCGGGGCCTGGATTATTATAGGGATTCTGGCAGGCGGATCTATATCATACTTTATTCCTGAAACTTTTTTCACAAAATACATGGGTTCTACATGGCAGTCTATGTTAATAATGCTTATTGTGGGAATACCAATGTATGTTTGTTCTT
>CAZMXO010000037.1:0-10026 GCA_964570265.1 uncultured bacterium | reverse complement strand
TCTGAAAATTCTTTGGATTTTCAACCTGTATAGCATTTCTGCCAAACACAACACCTCTTGCCCCATCTCCTATTTCGTCATAGGCAAGCTGCAAAGCTTCCAGTTGTGTGGGTTTCTTCTCTGCGCCAAGACCCAGTATTGGAACAGGGCAGGACTTGACAACTTCCTTAAATTTATTCGTATAAAATGTTTTTATCATATCTGCGCCCAGTTCCACGATTATACGGGTTAAGGAGTAAACCTGTTCATGAAGTTCATCAGCGCTCAATTTATCTGTTTTGTTCGGGAACGCTTCGCCTATTACAGGAATACCTAATCTATCTGCTTCATTTGATAGTTTTGAATATATCTCAATGTTCCTGGCATCGGTTTTCTCATCGCCTGTTTGAAGCGTTAAGGATACCAAAACCATCTCAGCACCAAGCGCTACTGCATCAGCAACGGATATAACAGAAGCAGATATTGCCTTCTCATAATTCCAGTGAAAACAATATACTGTATTCCAGTTCAGCCTGACTATTGGCATAGGCGCACCCTTGCAATTAAATGCATGCTGACATTGTTTAAGCATACCTGGACTTACCAATATTCCATCAACGCATGGATTAATCTTCATGGCAGTTTTAGGCAGATCAATCATTCCCTGAATAGGCCCATCAAACTCTCCGTGGTCAATAGCTACAACCACAGCATTTTTGCCTTTATCAAAAAACTTGTCTAATCTTAGATTTTTTCCATTCATGGTTCCCTCCAAAATAATGTTAAATACCAAAATATATTAGGGCAGATACATGGATCTGCCCCTACACTGTTATTACTTCTACACCCAATTCACTTATTTTATTCAAATATGAACTGTCAGTATTTTTATCTGTTATCAACTTATCTATATTCTTAATATCTGCATATTTCGAGAATGAGTTTTTGCCGATTTTTGTATGGTCTGCTACGATAATGACCTCGTTTGCAAGACGACACATTAATTCCGTTACCTTTGCAGTGTATATGTCTCCTGATGTCACTCCTCCATCTATATTTATTCCATCAGTCCCGAGAAAGGCCTTATCAGCGCGAAATGTTTCTATGCTTCTTTCTGTAAGAGGCCCGCTTAAATCAAGACTGCCTGCTCTGTAATTACCGCCTAATAATATTATATTTATATTGCGAGAAAACCTGAGTTCTGACAGAACAAACAAAGAATTTGTTACCACAGTTATGTTAGTTCTATCTTTAAGATTTTTTGCAATCTGTGCTGTTGTGGTCCCATTATCAAGAAAAATCACATCTCCACTTTTAACAAGCCCTGCTGCATATTTTCCGATAGCTTCTTTTTCTTCAGGCATCTTCTTGACTTTATCTCTGTACATGGTCTCCAGAAATGTCTGTTCCAGCTTCACTGCTCCGCCATATGTCTTGGCAAGCAGCCCTTGTCTCTCCATTATTAAAAGATCCCTTCTTACTGTAACCTCTGATACTTCCAGTTCACTTGCAAGTTTAGCAACCTCAACTTTATTTTCTGTATTCAAGATATCCAGTATTGTCTTTTTTCTTTCTGCAAAATCGAGCCCCATTCCCTGTTTTTCCTTTCAAATTACGATTATTTGCTTTCGTTTATGATTTATTTATATCGCTCAAGATAAATTTTGTCAAGATAAATGTCGCAGTAATAAAAAATTTGATTTACTCAGGAATTTGCTTTTGACTTAGCTTTCTTCAGAAACACCATTAGAATCATAATTGCTGCAGGGGTTACACCTGAGATTCGGTTTGCTTGTCCAAGCGATACAGGCTGGAATTTTTTTAGTTTTTCTTTTATTTCTTTTGACAATCCATGAACATCTGCGTAGTCCAAATCCTTTGGAATTCTTATCCTCTCAAGATTTTTAAACTTCTCTATATCCCGTGTCTGCCGTTTAATAAAACCTGCATATTTTACCTCTATCTCCATCTGATTCAACACATCATCAGGTAAGTCAATCCCAAAAGTATTAATGTGAACTTCCGGACGTCTGAGAAATTCCTCCAGAGAAACAGTTTTTTTGATAGAAGAAATAGTGGATAGCTTTATTTTCTCTTTTCTCAAATACTTTAATCCCTGCTTAATTTTTCTCCGCTTCTCAGCAGTTTTATCAAAATCTTCCTTTGAAACAAGACCTGCTTCATATCCAATTTTTCTTAACCGTAAATCTGCATTATCTTCACGAATAACGAGGCGGTGCTCAACGCGCGAAGTAAACATCCTGTATGGCTCATTTGTACCCTTGGTTACAAGATCATCAAGCAGTACACCAATATAACTGGTAGAGCGATCCAGTATAAGAGGAGCTCGTCCTTTCATCTTTAATACAGCATTTACTCCAGCAATCAGTCCCTGCGCTGCAGCTTCCTCATATCCTGTGGTACCGTTGATCTGTCCTGCAGTGTATAAGTTAGAAACAAGTTTTGTCTCTAAAGTCGGATAAATCTGCGTAGGGTCCAAAACATCATGTTCTATTCCATAACCCATATGTGTAGGTTTTGCATTCTCCAGCCCTTTAATCGAGTGCAAAAAATCCAACTGAATATTTTTCGGCAGACTTGTAGCAAGCCCGTTAGGATAGAAATCAAACGTATCCAATCCCTCAGGTTCCAGAAATATCTGATGACGACTTTTATCAGCAAATTTTACTAATTTGTCTTCAATTGAAGGACAGTATCGCACTCCTGTCCCATGAATCACACCGGTAAACAGAGGGGATTCACTAAGACCTGATCGAATAATCTCATGTGTCTTTTGATTAGTATGGGTGATATAGCAGAGAACTTGTTTTTGATCTATGCGCTGCGTTGAAAAAGAAAATGGAATGGGATTCTTATCCCCCTCTTGAATCTCTAGTTCTGGAAAATTGATTGTTCTTCCATCCAACCTTGGACATGTTCCTGTTTTGAAACGAAGAAGCTTAAATCCTAAATCCTTTAATGAATCCGAAAGTTTTGTTGCTGCTTTTTCTCCCATTCTACCGCCGGGAAAATGTTTAAGCCCTACATGAAGCAGCCCATTCAGAAATGTGCCCGGAGTAATAATCACTGCTTTGGATAGAATGTTCCCTGAACTGGTTTTCGCTCCGATAACAGACATGTTTTTTACAACTAATCCTATAACCTGTTCCTCTGTTACATCAAGATTCTCCTGCTCATTTACAACTCTTCCCATATAAAACTTGTACTTTTCCCTATCTATTTGCGCGCGGGAAGAACGTACTGCAGGTCCTTTAGAGGAATTGAGCTGACGAAAATGTATCCCGGCATAATCGGCAGCCTTTGCCATTTCACCGCCAAGCGCATCTATTTCCTTAACAAGCTGCCCCTTGCCTATCCCGCCAATCGCCGGATTGCATGACATAAAACCTACGTTATCTTTATTCATTGTGACAAGAAGCGTTTTAGCGCCCATTCTCGCGCTTGCCAAAGCTGCCTCGCACCCTGCATGCCCTCCGCCAACAACAATCACATCGTATCTCATAATACCGGCATTATAACACTCTTTAAAAAAATTCTAAATCCGAAATTTCTTGCTGACGAAGTCAAAAAGGATATAATGATAAAATCGTTCTCTGGAGATAAGTTTTATGAAAAATTGGTACTTTCTTTTTCTCGCCGTATTATTACTAATAGGCATTGCTGCATTTTGGGGAAGAGGAATAAAATTCTTTATCATCCCATCTTCCTCTATGGAACCAACTCTCCATATTGAAGATAGAGTCATTGTTGTAAAAGATGAAATTCAAAGAGGCGATATTATAACATTTAAAGATCCTGCTTCTTCATCAGAGTTCATGATCAAAAGGGTTATAGCTATACCCGGAGACAAAATAAAAATAAAAAATGGTAAACTTTATCTTAACGACAAGCTTAAAGAAGAGCCTTACATCGCAGAAGAAATGGTCTATTTTCTTAAACCCTTGACTATTTCCGAAAAACATATCTTTGTACTCGGAGACAACCGCAACAAATCCGATGATTCCTCAGTGTGGGGAGAACTTCCTGTCGAAAACATAGTCGGTAAAGCCATATATGTCTATTGGCCTCGTGAAAAAATAAGGGCGATAAAATAAGAATTACGACTTCGGCTTTTCCGCATTCTCCAGATATATTGACTGTGTTGGGAAGGCAAATTCTATTTGGTTCTCTTCAAACTGCTTTTTAATTTCCAGATTTATTTCCTCTGTCGCCTGAAGATATTTCTGATAATCAGTGTGCTTGCACCAATGAATTACCAGTATGTTCAAAGAATAATCCGCATATTCCTTGAAATATACCCAGTACTTCTCCGTTGAAGCATGATTCTTTAAAACGCTTCTTAATATTTCTAACGCTTTTTCCAACTTCTCATAGCTTGTGTTATATGTAACACCTATTGTGTACACATTCCTTATAAATGGACGCTTCTGAATATTATTGATTATGGACTCTGTGACCTTGCCATTTGGCACTGCAACAAGTGTGCCATCGAAAGTCCTTATCTTTGTACTGCGCAATCCAATAGATTCAATCGGACCATCATAGCCCTCAAGCTGAACTCTGTCGCCAATCTGAAATGGCTTGTCGATAAAAATTGTTATTGCGCCAAAAAAATTAGAGATAGTATCCTTTGCTGCAAGCGCAATCGCAACACCTCCAATACCCATACTAACAATAATGGATTTAATATCATAATTCATATTGTCCAATATTACCGCTATCGTTATTACCCAGATGAATATTTTCCCTACCTTTTGAAGAATGGGTAGTAATTGATCATCAAGCTTGGATTCTGTTCTTTCAACGTAGGGAGACAAATACTCAATAAAAATATCAACTGCCTTAACAAGGAAATAGGCAACATTAACAGCAATTGCTATTTTTAGAATATGTTCGGCTCCTTTTTTTGCAATCTGAGGAATATTCAGGATTTCTATTATTATTACTATTCCAATGGTATACATTAGAAACGACATAGGACCGCGCAGAGAATCTAAGGTCTTACTCACGATGCGTAACTTTAAATTCTTAAATTTACTAAACACCTTCTTTAATCTGCTAATTACCATTACATTTAATACTTTGTTTGCAATGCCTGCAGCCAGCAGGACGCCAAAACAAAGAATATAACTGGACAATGAATTTCCCATAAACTGGATTTTAAATAAATTCATTAAACTCATTTCACATCATCTCCTCTCTAATCAGAAATATTTTATTATTTGCGTTTCACTGAAAGCTTTTCAACCATCCGCAAAAGATTGTTTGCCTCCTCTATTGTATTGCCGGTAAATCCTCCTGAGATATAAAGCCCTTCTGGAGAGAGTTCTGTAAGTAAGGTTCTTACTTCTTCTTCATTTTTAGCAAAAACTTGTAAGCTTTTTTTATGAGCCTGAATCTTTTTTAACATTGGTAACCAGTGTGAAGCAGAAGGGCTACCTACTCCAGGAATCCACTGAATTGCTTTGATTTGAGACAAGTTAAGAAGAATGTCTAGATGTTTTATCTCATCCGGACCATCAAGATGCCAGAGGATATACTTAAGATATGTTCCGAATCTCTCAATCTCTGGGACTACTAAATCCTTGAACAAATCCGGAGACAACATAGTACTAAAATCACACTGGCAGGCATACGTCCTGCCAGGAGCCCACATCGCCCATGAGTAATCGCCAGGAAAGCTTTTCTGGTATATGTTCAAATTTGTTTCATGGTACTTTGGCCATATATTTAAAAACTTATCTTGGGCAGCTACTATAACTTCTTTATTGTCAATTATATCAAAAAGTAGTCGTTCAGCACCGCGAAGAAGTGAAAAGACAGTGAGGCTGTCACCATAGTCGGGCAAGCATGGAAAAGCCACTTCTTTAGCCGCTTTCACAGCTATTTCAAAGAATTTGCAACTTCTTTCCCACCATATATTGTTAGGATTAAAACGAATAATAAAATTTTGCCAATCTTCAATAATAGGATCAATCCATACCGTTCCCTTTTCTAACTTTACTATACCACCTAAGTAGGCACTCATAATCATTGGAGTTCCTCGATTACCGTAAAGATGAGGTATAGTTGGCAGCGCTTCACCAAAATAACGCTTTGATTTTGCTGCTTCTACATACCAATGTACAAGAGCTTCTAAATCTGGTTCCATATCAGTTGATGGCCAGAAACTATTAGGATTGGTATAGACTCCTTTTCGCTCAGACATTGCGAAAGCTATACATGCACGGTCGATAAGCTCTCCATTCCACCAAGCAGCAATTCGTTCCCGAGCCATATCAAATTCATCAATCATTTTATCCTCCATGGGTTATTCAACTGTTACACTTTTAGCTAAATTACGGGGCTGATCAACATTGCAGCCTTTTAATACCGCTATATAATATGCCAATAATTGAAACGGTATGACAGCTAAAACAGGCGACAATGGAATAGAAGTATGAGGTATTACTATTAAATCATCCGCCATTCTCTTAATTTCCGGAGACTCTTCGTCTGTTAATGCTATAACCTTTCCTCCCCTTGATTTTATTTCTTCAATATTACCAAGCATTTTCTTATAACGGCGTCCCTTCAATGCTAAAACTACCACCGGCATATTCTTGTCTATCAGTGCAATAGGACCATGTTTCATCTCAGCCGCAGGATAACCTTCAGCATGAATATAGGAAACCTCTTTTAACTTAAGAGCTCCTTCAAGCGCAACCGGAAAGCCCTCGCCTCGACCTAAATATAAAAAATTCCGGTTTTTATAATACTTACGGGCAATGCTCTGTATCTCTTCTTTTTTGTCAATCAATTCATTAGCTTTCTTGATTAAGAATCTTAGGTTTTGAACCAGTTTCATGCTCTGGTCCAGTTTCAAAAATCCCTTTGTCTGCGCAATATTAATAGCCAATAAATAGAGCATTATCAATTGTGTGGTAAAAGCCTTAGTAGAGGCAACTCCTATTTCCGGTCCGGCATGAGTATATAAAACAACATCAGACTCTCTAGAAATAGAGCTTCCAACAACATTACAAATGGAGACTACAGGACATCTGCTCTTCCGTGCTTCTTCTATAGACGCCAGAGTATCTGCGGTTTCACCTGATTGACTGAGAGCTAATAATACCGTCCCATGATCAATAATCGGGTTTCTATATCTGAATTCAGCCGCATAATCAACCTCAACTGGAATATGCGCGATATCCTCAATTAAATATTTACCCACCAGTCCGGCATGCCATGAAGTACCGCAAGCAGTAATAATAACTCTTTCCAATTTCTCAATTAAACCATGTTTCTGCTTAAATTCTTCTAAATATATTCTGCCTGTATCTATTTCAGCTCTTCCGCTTATTGTTTTCTCTATTGCTCTGGGCTGCTCACATATTTCCTTTAACATAAAATGGTCAAAACCTGTTTTCTCTGCCATAGCGCTATCCCATTTTATTGATACACTTTTGAATTTCTTTTCAACTTCTCCTTTATAAATCTTTACTTTATCCCTGGTTAGCACACCTATTTCTCCATCTTCCAAATATACTACTTGTCTGGAATAATTCAGAAAGGCAGGAACATCTGAACCTATAAAATTTTCGCCGCTTCCCAGACCAATAATTAAAGGACTTTTGGAACGGGCAACTACTATCTTATCAGGCTCGTCTTCGCTAATTACAGCTAATGCATAAGAACCGTTTATTTTGCTCAAGGCAATTCTTAACGATTCGAGTAATCCTTTGCTTATATTGTTCTCTATTAGATGAGCTATTACCTCCGTATCAGTTTCGGATTCAAACTTGTGCCCCTCTGATACGAGCTGTGTTCTAAGCCCAAGATAGTTTTCTATGATCCCGTTATGAACCACTACAAGACGTTTACTGCAATCGGTGTGGGGATGAGCATTCTCCTCAGAAGGTTTTCCATGAGTAGCCCATCTTGTATGACCTAATGCTATATTCCCGGATAAATTCTTTTTTTCAATTTTCTTTTCTAACTTGTTTATCTTTCCTTCTGCTCGAAATCTTTTTAGAGCCCCATCTTCTAAAACAGCAATACCTGATGAATCATAACCGCGATACTCCAGCTTATTTAAACCCTCGAGAACCACCGGAACTGCTTGACGAAAGCCTATATATCCTATAATTCCGCACATAATCTATGGATATAATCCTCTTACCTTTATAGCTTCCGCCACCCTGCCAACAGCAAGCATATATGCAGCCGTTCTCATATCAACATTCTCTTTTTCCGATATTGCCAGAACATCGTAAAATGCCTTTGTTATAATATCTCTAAGCTTGAGATTAACTTCTCTCTTACTCCAGAAGTAACTCTGCAATCCCTGTACCCATTCAAAATATGAGACAGTCACTCCTCCGGCATTTGCCAAAATGTCAGGAACTACATATACTCCTTTCTGTTTCAATATATTATCTGCTTCATGAGTTGTCGGCCCGTTAGCAGCTTCAATAATAATTTTAGCCTTGATCTTTCCGGCATTATCCTCTCTTATCTGCCCTTCCAAAGCGGCAGGTATTAAAACATCGCATTTCAACTCAAGCAGATCCTTATTCTCTATAGAATTCGCATCTTTATATTTAGTCACACTGCCTGTGTCAGCCCAATGTTTACTAAGCTTTGTTATATCTAATCCCTGAAAATTATAAATGCTTCCATAAACGTCACCAATACCTATAATCTTGCAACCCTCCTTATAAAGAAGTTCTGCAGTTGCTCTTCCAACATTTCCGTATCCCTGAATAACAATAGACGTATTCTCTATATCCATATTAAAATGTTTAAGCGTATTCAAGGTTGTATACATAACGCCTCTTCCCGTAGCTTCCTCCCTCCCCTGAGAACCGCCTATAGATATTGGTTTCCCAGTTACTACACCGGGAACAACATAGCCTTTATCCATGCTGTATGTGTCCATAATCCACGCCATGATTTGAGGATTTGTGTTCATATCAGGAGCAGGAATATCCTTTTCAGGACCTATCACCGTTATTATTTCTGAAGTATACCTTCTTGTAAGTCTTTCTATTTCTCCCGCCGACATTTTAGATGGATCACAGATAACTCCGCCTTTTGCTCCGCCATATGGGATACCGACAACAGCGCACTTCCATGTCATAAGCATTGCTAACGCTTTGACTTCATCTAAAGTTACATCTGGATGGAATCTAATTCCACCTTTAGACGGTCCACGATGTATATTGTGCTGAATCCTGTAACCTGTAAACACCTCAAAACCGCCATTATCCAATTTTACAGGAATAGAAACTGTTAACTCTCTCACGCATTTACTGAGTCTCTTATACGCTACTTCGTCCAGATTTATTTTTTTCGCTACATTATCAAGAAGTTCTAAGGCATTATGCCACAGATTAAACGCCATCATTTACCTCCATTAGTTATTATTCTATTGCGCTTCTTCCTCTTTCTTTAGTTCTGACACGTATTACGTCTTCAACAGGCAGTACAAATATCTTCCCTGCACCAATCTGCCCTGTCTTTGCAAGTCTTTGTATCACATCAATTATGTCCTCAATTTTTTCTTCCTCAGTAACAATCTCTATCTTTACTTTTGGTAAAAATTTAATAGCTTTATTACTTTCGACGTTTTCCGTGTACCCTTTTTGTTTTCCGCAGCCACTTACATCAGTGATTGTCATTCCATCAATTGCTATTTCTCTGAAACCTTCTTTTATCTCTTCTAATTTAAACGGCTGAACGATACACTCTATTTTTTTTAACATAGACACCTCCTTCTTTTACATTTCTGTGCATGATATCAAATTTCAAGTTAATATTAAAGCAATCTTGAAGAGTTTTAGGATAACCTTGCTTCCAAAATTTTATTTACAATCTGAGGGTTTGCTTTGCCTTTTGTCTCTCTCATAATTTGACCTACAAGAAAACCTAATGCATTCTGTTTTCCTTCTCTAAAATCACTAACTGGTTTTGGATTTTGTTTAATAATCTTATCAATTATTGAAACCAGTTCTCCCTCATCTGAAAGCTGAACCAGCCCTTTTT
>CAZMXO010000036.1:0-10051 GCA_964570265.1 uncultured bacterium | reverse complement strand
AGTAAAAACGCAAAAAAAGTTGAAAAGATCAACTTTTAATAACTAAACTATAACAAACCTTCCTCATTCTACGAAAAAAACAGGATTCTGATTTGGAGTATGATTGCTTTTGTAGCTCTGCAAATGTTGATCATTATCAGTCTTATTATGAGTGTTGCCAAACGCAGGAAAGCGGAGAAGGAGCTACGGGAAAGGGAAGAGTTTAACTGGGCATTATTTAACTACAACCCCGTAGAAACGACAGTTGTGGATCTTAGAGGAAGAGTGGTCAAGTCCAATCTGGCAAAAAGGAAATTTGGTGGCAGATTACCCAATATTGGGGATGTGATGTATAAGAATTACGCTGGAAAGCACAAAATTGATATGTATGCTGAATTAATGAAATGCATCAAATCAGATAAGCCAAAAAGGTTCCCCGCACAAAAGTATGATAATAAAATTTTGTCTATAGTAATAGCACCATTCTCTGGTGGTGCTATTATTACATCTGAAGACATCACTGAGCAAAAACTCCTTCAGGAAAAGCTCATCCAGTCAGAGAAACTGGCAGCAATTGGAAAACTTATATCAGGAATAGTACATGAAATAAATAATCCTTTAACTGGAATCATTGGCTTTTCCGAACTTTTGGCAAAAGAAGTAAAAGGACTGAATAAAACGCAGAAAAAAGAATTAGCAATGATTTCCTCAGAAGCAAAGAGGATAGCAAAGATTGTCTCCGGTCTCCTAGCCTTTGCCAGAAAGCATAAGTCCCAAAAAGAACCTGTTATCATTAATAACGTATTGAATCAGGTTTTAAAGATAAGAGAACATGAATTAAAAGTCAGCAATATTAATGTAAAGAAGGAACTAAAAAAACGACTTCCTAATGTGGAAGTTAATATTCAACAGATACAGCAGGTATTCCTGAATATAATTAACAATGCCGAACATGCAATGCTTGAGGCACATAAAAAAGGGAACCTGACCATAAGAACATACAAGAAGAGTAATATGATGTATATTGAGTTTATAAACGATGGGAAAAACATACCAGAAAAAGACCTTATGCAAATCTTTCACCCTTTCTTCACAACGAAGGAAACAGGAAAAGGAACAGGATTGGGTCTTTCTATAAGTTATGGGATCATTAAAGAACACAATGGCAATATCTTTGCTGAAAGTCAGGAAGGAAAAGAAACAAAAATTACAGTTGAACTCCCAATTATTGGAAAGGATTTAAAATGAAAAAGGAAAGAATACTTGTAGTTGACGATGAGCCTGTAATAAGAGCGCTTATCAAGAAAGCTCTCAAAAGTTTTGGTTATCAAGCTGATTCAGCCTCCAATGCGTTAAGCGCCATAGAAATGATGTCGAAAAAGAATTACTTCTCTGTAATATCTGATATAAGAATGCCGGGAAAAGATGGGATTTGGTTTTTGAAGGAGATAAAGAAAAGGTATCCTGATACACAAGTTACAATGCTTACTGCGAGTGATAGCCTTGGGGATGCGATTGCCTCCCTTAATTTGGGAGCGGAAAGATACCTTTTGAAACCTCTGAACATCAATGAACTATTTCATGTAGTTGAGAAAATGGCTGAGAAAAAGGACCTCATCACCCGTGATAAAGAGCACAAAATGCGGATAGAAATAAGATTAAAAGAGCAGGGAAGGAAAATAAGGGAAATATTCATCGGCTCAACAAAAGCACTTGTTACATCCCTCGAAGCAAAAGATAAATATACAAAAGGACATTCAGAAAGAGTGACGGAATTAAGCGTTTTACTTGTTAAAAAACTTGGACTAAATAGGGGGTTTTCGGAAAAGATAAAGATTGCCGGTTTATTACACGATATAGGAAAGATAGGGGTAAAAGATGTTGTGCTCAATAAACCGGGAAAACTCACAAAGGAGGAATACGACCATGTTAAGAAACATTCGGTATTAGGCGAGCAGATTGTAACGCCAGTCATTGATGATAAAGAGATTACACTAAGTATCAGAAACCATCACGAGCGATACGATGGAAAGGGATATCCTGATGGAATTAAAGGAGAGAAAATTCCTCTTGGAGCAAGAATACTTGCCCTAGCCGATGCTTTTGATGCAATGACCTCCAAGAGACCTTATAGGGAGTCCTTTGATAAGAAAGAGGCAATGAAAAGGATAAAGGAAAATATCGGTACACAATTTGACCCTGAACTAGCTAAGACTTTTATAGAAGTTCTTCATCTTCTGCCTTGAATGCGCGGGATTTTTTCTTTTCCGACTGAATTTTTTTTACTTTGAGAATTTTTTCTTTTGCTCTTTTTGAACGCTTGCGTTTCTGCCGCTTTATTTTGGCAATGCGCTGTTCTTCTTCGCTTTTCCTGCCTAACTGAACCTGTTCTATTTTATCAGCCAGAATTCTTGATTTCCTTGCAACAATCTATTTGAATAGAAAATATGGAAGGATTTAAACGAAACCAACGATAGCAGATTTTGTAGGGGAGGGGCTTGCCCCCTCCCGATAATTAACAATCAGAATACCATGAAGATGATTTGACCTTTCATCTATTTTGCCAATTAATTGAATAAATTTCAAAGTGCTACTTTATGCAAAACTTCAGAAATAAAAGTCTGATATTTTATTCCAAGTTTTTTTGCTTTTTGTTTTATGCTTATTATATCCTGACTATTTACACGAATGTTCAACACCGCATCCTTTTTGCGTCTTGCAATTGCTTGAGATATGTCTTCTAACTCTTTATTATCAACACTAACAAATTCTCCAGCCATTAAAGCATTTTCTATTTCTTTTTCTTGTCTTGTTAACTCAATATTTTTATTCATTTCACTTACCCCTTTTTATATTCTTTTGTGTATTTCCTGCTAGGAAACAATGTTTTTAGAAAAATATAGTCTTTCTCAATTACATAGGGTACTACCCAAACATACTCTTTATATTCAAACAACATTATATTTTGATTCTTTCTCGAAGGATGCTTTTTAATGTCAATCAACTTTGCATTGATAATCTCTTCAAATGAGACACCTCTTGTTCTTTTAACTTCTTCATTCTTTAATGGACTCCATTTAATTTCTTTCATTCTAAATCAATTATAACGCAATACTTTTGTATATACAATATTTGTTTTATTCTTCATCTTCTGCCTTGAATGCGCGGGATTTTTTCTTTTCCGACTGAATTCTTTTTATTCTGAGAATTTTCTCTTTCGCCCTTTTTGACCGCTTGCGTTTCTGCCGCTTTATTTTGGCAATGCGCTGTTCTTCTTCGCTTTTCCTGCCTAACTGAACCTGTTCTATTTTATCAGCGAGTATCCTGCGGGCAAGGAACCTGTTAAGTACCTGTGAACGTTCCTTCTGACATTTGACCTCAATACCTGAGGGGATATGTTTAAGATAAACACATGTTGAGGTTTTGTTTACTTTTTGTCCGCCTGCACCGCTGGAACGGATAAAGCGCTCAACGATATCCGATTCATTAATGCCAAGTCGTTCCATCCTATCATGCAGTGTCTTTTCTTTTCGTTGGCTCAACATACAGCTTGTATCCATTCACTTATTATTGGTCATTTATCACATTTATGGTAACATATTGCGAAATGAATGAAAAATATAACATTGCAGTTATCCTTGTTTGCGCGGCGTTATTTCTAAACGGATGCGCGCTTTTAAAACTTCCGGGACAGATAATCGTTACTACAGAAAAAATAGTTGTAGTAACATTGCAAACAACAGGAAAACTAATCACAACTACCGGAAAGATTGTTGCAACAGTAGTTAAGATACCAGGAGGCAGAAAGATAATACAACTTACAAAAGTAGGCAATACCCTGTTTGCTAATGCTGTTCTAAACAAGAAAGTAAAAACACAACTGGTTCTTGATACAGGATGTACTCATACCCAAATATCCGCAAAAACAGCCAGAAAGCTTAAGATAAAAAAGGATAAAGGAGAACCTGTTCTGTGTGAACTGGCAAATGGACAGAAAGTAAAAGGCAGAGCAGTTAATATTAAAGAAATCAAAGTCGGAAAAGTAAAAGCTTATAATGTAAAAGTTATTATTCTTGAAAGAGAGATACCTGGTGAATCTGATGGACTGCTGGGTATGTCTTTTTTGAGCAACTTTATTTTTAAGATTGATGCTGAAAAAGGCGAACTAATTTTAGAAAAAAGGAAAAAGACCAAATGAAACATTCAGTTAAGGTTGGTTTTAGTTTTGGGATAACTTCCGGAATAATTACGACACTGGGATTAATGGTGGGTTTGAATTCCAGTACTCACTCAAACCTTGTAGTTATAGGCGGCATATTGACAATAGCGATAGCAGATGCCTTTTCAGATGCGTTGGGCATTCATATTTCCGAGGAGTTTGAAAACAAACATACTGCAAAACAAATATGGACATCGACAATTGCCACTTTTGTATCAAAGTTTATTTTCGCATTAACTTTCATTGTTCCTGTTTTATTATTTGATCTCTCTACAGCAATCAAAATAAGCATAATTTGGGGGTTGTCAATATTATGTCTTCTTAGTTATATAATTGCCCATGAACAAAAGATAAATCCATGGAAAGTAATTTTTGAGCATTTAGTGATAGCTTTGATAGTTATAGTTATCACTCATTATCTTGGTTGCTGGATAGCGATAAGGTTCTGTTAAAAAAGTGACTCTCCGACTCCCCTACTCCAGTTGGGTAGTTTTAATCCGAGGTTTTCAATGAATAAAAATATCAATAGAATTAAATTAGAAGATATTGGCTACAGCGATTTCTTTGAAAATAATCGAGAGTCTGCCAAAGACGGAAGCCTTACTCCAGCCCGAATCATAGCCGAGCATAAAGAATTATATATTTTAAGAAACGAAATATCGGAATTCTCAGCGAAAATAACCGGAAAAATGATGTTTACAGCTTCGTTCAGAGAAGATTATCCCGCAGTTGGAGACTGGGTTTTAATAACAGTCCTTGATAAAGAACAGGCTATTATCCATGAAATACTTCCGAGAAAGACAGTGTTAAAAAGGAAATCAGCAGGTAAATCGGATATACAGATAATTGCTTCAAATATTGACACGGCTTTTATTATACAGTCACCGGATAGGGATTATAGTTTAAACAGATTTGAAAGGTATTTCTCATTAGCTAAATCCGGCAAAATAAAACCGGTAATAATTTTAAACAAAACCGATCTGATAGCTGAAGCGTATTTGGAGATAAAATTATCTGAAATAAAAGATAGATTCAAGAACACCGATATTCATATGACAAGTATTGTTACCGGCAAAGGTATTGCTGATTTAAAGAAAGATATTAAAAAAGGACTTACATATTGTTTTATCGGTTCTTCCGGTGTAGGAAAATCATCTATTATAAATATGCTTATGGGTAAAGATTTAATTAAAACAGGGGAAATAAGTTCTCATACAAATAGGGGAAAGCACATTACTACGCATAGAGAACTCTTTATGTCAGAAGACGGTGGACTTTTTATAGATAATCCGGGAATGCGGGAAATAGGATTATTAGATTCAGATACAGGCATAAAAAATGTTTTTTCCGGAATTCATGATCTGTCAAAAAAATGCAGGTTTTCAAACTGTACCCATATGCATGAACCGGGCTGTGCTGTATTAGAAGCTGGCAAATCAGGTGACTTGGATAATGATAAATATGACAACTATATTAAGCTAGTGAAAGAAAATGAATATAATACTATGAATAAGCTTGAAAAGAGAGAAAAAGACAGTAAGTTCGGAAAGTTTATCAAAAAAGCAAAGAAGCAAATAAAGAAATACAAATCCTAAAAGCAATTGATAAGGGAAATGTTTTGTAGTACGCTTACTAACGACAATCAAGGAGAAGTCCCATGGTGCAATTAGGGACATTAAAAAAGTTGAACCTTCGCAGTAAAAACTACGAGGTTTTTTTTATTTGTGGTTAAAGATTGGTCAGTGGAGAGTTATGCCGTATGAAACATAACCGTCGATCGATTCGTTTAAAAGAATATGATTATGCGGCGTCTGGTGGATATTTTATCACGATATGCACATACAAACATCAATGTTTATTTGGCAAAATCGTAGGGGCGAACGGCCGTTCGCCCCTACAACAACAACGGATGAATCCCCCCATCAATTATTTATAGTAAGCTATAAAAATATACTTGACACTAAGATTAGGGTATGCTTTACTTACGTTGAAGTTTAAAAAGGAGTTTAAGATGGCAGAGGAAAAATATTCATTGCGTGAGAAGAAATATGCAAAAACCAAAATCGCCCTTGCTAGAGCTTTTCTTGAACGCCTGAAATCAACACGATTTGCTGATATTTCTATTAAAGAAGTGTGTAGTGCGGTTGAAGTATCTGAGGGTACGTTTTATAATTACTTCCCCAATAAAATAGAGCTTGTCCGATATTTTAAAAAACTCACTTTTCTTAAAGTCACGTGGGAAGTAGAGAAAAAAGAACAACAGGTTGAGCCATTGAAGATGATTGAATATGCATTTGACCTTATAGCAATTGAGATAGGTCCCCCATTCTTGTTTTATGAAACAATTTCGCTTTTCACTGCAGAGAGAACTAAACCTAGTGAAGGGCAGGCGCTTAGTGATGCGGAAAAATATTTTGCTTTTCCGGAATATAATGATATTGAAAAAGTAAAGATTGTGAACATAGAGAATTTATTTTCAGAACTGATAAATAAGGGGCAACAAAAAGGAATTATATCAAAGGAAATAAAAACGAGTGATATCCTTATTAATTTAATGACGATTTTAATAGGTGTACCACTTACGATTGAAATAGAAGATTTTGATAAGATCAATAAATTATATCGCAACCAGCTGGCTCTGCTCTGGAAAGCGGTAAAAATTGACAAAGGGAAGTGAGAGGATGATAAAGAAAATATCACGGTACAGCTGTATAGGTGTAATAGCGTGCTTTATGTCTTTAGTGAATCTATCCATTGTTTTAGCTGAAGAAGAAGTTTTAAGGATCAGCCTTAAAGATGCCATCACTATGGCTATAAAAGCAAGTGAAGATATTCAGATACAAGATAATGAGGTTGCCCGCAGTAATTTTCAAATGCAGGCAGAAAAATCCGAGCTTTTCCCGCATGTCTATGTTTCATCTAACTGGTCTCGGAATTTTGAATATCCGAATATTCCGGCTACTGCCGCAAAAAAAGAATATGATTTCAATACGGGAGTGACTTTGGAGCAAAAGCTCCTTACATTTGGGCGTGTATTCTTCCCTATTTTAGCAGCCCGAGAGAAAATCAAAGTCAATCAGTGGAATAGAGAAGCAAGCGAACAGGAAATCATATATATAACTAAACTGGCATATTACGATGTATATTTTGCAAAACGAATTTTGAAAATCGCACAAGCCTCATATGAGCTGTCACAGGAAAATAAAGATATTCTTGATCAGCGTTCTGCTCAAGGACGAGTTTCAAAGTATGATAATATTAGAATCTCAGCAAATATAGCTGCGCGTAAACCTACCGTAAACAATGCTCAGGCTAATTATTATTCTGCAATTGAAACTTTAAAAGTTGCTGTCGGTGCAAAACCTGCGGCTAAAATAGAATTAACAGAAGGTTTTTTAGACGAGTATCAGCCGTTAGAGCGTGATGAACTGGTGCTGGCTTTATATAATAATCAGCCGTCTATAAAAGCATTGGCAAAAACAATTGAGGAGAAAGAATATCTTATTAAGTCTAAAAGAGCGGCATATTATCCGGAGATTTCCGCTTTCGCTACATGGAACCATCAGGGAACAAGCAATGATTATAAGGTGGACGATGAAAATCTTGAGGATTATGGTGTTGCCGGATTAAAGGTCAATATTCCTATCTTTACAGGAGGTAAAACAAGTGCAGAATTGCATCAGGCTAAGATAGATAAGCAAAACGCCGAGCTCATGTATCAAAAAGATAGGAAAAATTATCTGCTCCAACTGGATAAGGCATTAAGCGAATATCGTGAATATGTCAAAACATTAGAGGCTAATCAGGAAGCCGTTCGTTTAGCGCAAGAGTCATTCAATTTAAGCCAGGATTTGTTCCGCTCAGGTCAGATTTCAGTGAACGATCTCAATGACGCAGAGTTGGGTCTGACAAACCAAAAAATTGGTAAGGAGACTACCTTGTTTAATATAAATATAACTTTGGCAAAGATTAAAAAATTAGCGGTAACGGAGGCGATCAGTGAGTAAAAAACAAATTTTGATATATTTTATTTGCCTGCTGTTGTTTGTTGCTTTGATTATTGTAAAACAAAAGCAGGTGCGTTCTCTGCGAAATAAGCCTATTATCAGTACTTTTTCCGAGTGGCGGCAAAACGGGAAACCTGTTTTTATAGAACACGTTTTACCAAGAGATGTTTCCCTATTTGAAAAGTTAACTTTACGGCAGGCAGGTAATGAAGTTTTTGAGGGATATGTGCCTAAAGCTACTCAGGAAAAGCTTGCAGTAGGTCAGGATATTTATGCCGAATCCGGCAGTAACAATATTATCGGTTCTATCAGTGAAATAAGTAATGATATTTCACTTGATACAGGCATGTTTTATGTAAAAGCCATTTTAAAGAAAACGACTGATGTAAGTAATTGGCTTGTTGTCTATGTCCATATAGATACCCTTCTCAATGTTATTTGTGTGCCGAATACTATTATTGAGCAGGAAGACGACCGATATATCCTCTGGGTTGTTGCCGATGGATACGCTCACAAAAGAACCGTTGTGATTAAAAGGCGCGATGGCTACGGCGCAGTGATTGCAGAAGGATTAAAGGCAGAAGACTATGTTGTCATGCGGGGATTTACTCAGCTTTCTGATAACGATAAAGTGAAGGAGATTCACAATGATTGAGTTTTTTGTTAGACGTCCAGTTACGACTGTTATGTTTATTTCAGTCTTTATTGTCCTTGGCTTTGTTTCTTATTTCAATTTACGTACCGAATCAATGCCGCAGGTCGATTTTCCGATTGTTACAGTTAAGGCCATGTATCCCGGAGCAACGCCTCTTGAGGTAGAAACATTAGTTATTAATAAGATAGAAGACGCAGTAGCCGAGCTTTCTGAGATTAAACAGCTTAAAAGCCAATCATTTGATAATTTCGGTTTTGTTAGTATTGAATTTCTTTTAAGCGCCGATGTCAATATCAAATTTATTGAGGTTAAAGATAAGGTTGAGGCGATTATAAATGATCTGCCTGATGCTGTTGAAGACCCAATCATAGAAAAATTCGATTTTCTTATAAAGCCGGTTATGGATCTGGTGCTTTCAAGTGATACCTTAGATGGGCGGGATTTGTATGAATTCGCCGATAAAAAATTAAAAGACAAGTTTTCTTCTCTTAAGGGTGTAGCAAACGTCGAGATATATGGAGGCAGGAAGAGACAGATTAATGTTATTCTTGATCCAATGTTGATGAAACAACGTTTTATTACGATCCGTACTATTATCAATAGTATTATGTCTAAAAATAAAAATATTCCCGGCGGTCTGTTAGAGAAAGGCGAAAATTCTTTAAGTCTTCGTTTCCTTGGCGAATTTGAGAATCTTCAGGAAATAGCTGATATGGTTGTTGTCTCAGGGGATGGCGTGAGTTTTCCGCTTAGGGAAATTGCCAGAATAGAGGATGGTTTTAAAAAAATCGAAACGATTGCCCGGTATAACGGTAAAAATGTAGTCGGACTTTCACTTAATAAAGTTTCTGACGGTAATGCCATTGATATATCAAAAGAAGTTAAAAATCGTCTTGATAAATTCCGTTCCCTGCTTCCCGAGGGGGTATCGTTGGAAATCGCCACCGATACCACAGACTTTATCGTCAGTGAAACAAATAATACCTATTTTAATATTCTTATGGGTATTATTTTAACTATAGCCGTACTTTATCTTTTTACCGGACGTGCAAGCTTGACGTTTATTGCTTCAGTGGCGATTCCAACATCGCTTATTTCAGCGCTGTTTTTAGTTGATGCATCGGGGTTTACCATAAACATGATGACGCTTCTGGCTTTTGCCACTGTTTTAGGAACACTGATCGCTAATGC